>NZ_JAAQWK010000031.1:0-65151 GCF_012985445.1 Pseudomonas sp. WS 5532 | reverse complement strand
GTGGGCTAAACGGGTACTGGTAAACATGGGTCAAAATCGAGTCTGAAAAATCCGATTATGACTGACAGTCGCGAACAACAAGGGGGAGCAAGCTCCCCCTTTGGTTTTTACCGGACACTAGTGACGCAGAGCGTGGGAACGATCGGGTTGGGTTTACAGCTCTACAACAACAGCCTTCGAAGCACGGGTCGCTTTAGCTCGGGCAGCCTCAATCGACTCATCCCGCGCCAACGCCACACCCATGCGGCGCTGGCCATTCACTTGCGGCTTGCCAAACAGACGCAACGCCGTGTCCGGTTCGCTCAAGGCAGCGCCGAGGTTGGCGAACGCTGTCTGAGTCGACTGCCCTTCCACCAGGATCACCGCCGAAGCCGAAGGCCCGAACTGGCGGATCAACGGAATCGGCAAGCCCAGGATGGCGCGCGCGTGCAGCGCAAACTGCGACAGGTCCTGGGAAATCAGGGTCACCAGACCGGTGTCATGCGGGCGTGGCGACACTTCGCTGAACCACACCTGATCGCCCTTGATGAACAACTCAACGCCAAACAGACCGCGGCCACCCAGCGCCTCGGTCACGGCTTTGGCTACACGCTCGGATTCAGCCAGGGCAATCGGGCTCATGGCTTGCGGCTGCCAGGATTCCTGATAATCACCCTTCTCCTGACGGTGCCCCACTGGCGCACAGAAGGTGGTGCCACCGATGTGACGCACGGTCAGCAGGGTGATTTCGTAGTCGAAGTCGATAAAACCTTCGATGATCACGCGGCCTTTGCCGGCACGCCCGCCTTCCTGGGCGTAATCCCAGGCTTTTTGTACATCATCGGCGCTGCGCAGCAGGCTCTGGCCCTTGCCCGACGAACTCATCACCGGTTTGACCACACACGGGAAGCCCAGGTCTTGCACGGCCTTGCTGTAGTCTTCGAAGGTGTCGGCGAAGTGGTACGGCGAAGTCGGCAGGTCAAGCTCTTCAGCGGCCAGACGACGGATGCCTTCACGGTTCATGGTCAGCGACGTGGCACGCGCGGTCGGGATCACGGTAAAGCCTTCGGCTTCCAGTTCCACCAGCGTTGCAGTGGCGATGGCTTCGATTTCCGGCACGATGAAGTGCGGCTTTTCGGCCTCGATCACGGCACGCAGGGCGGCGCCGTCGAGCATGTTGATCACGTGGCTGCGGTGCGCCACTTGCATGGCCGGCGCGTTGGCGTAGCGATCCACGGCAATCACTTCAACGCCCAGGCGTTGCAGTTCGATTACCACTTCCTTGCCCAGCTCACCGCAGCCACACAGCAAAACGCGGGTCGCGGTTGGCGACAATGGAGTTCCGATTCGGGTCATCTCAGGTCCTCAGGGGAGCGGATCATGGGGAGAAAGGCCGGCATTTTACATGAACTGTAAAAATTGGCCTCAGTTGGCGACAGCCCGTTTGCGCATACGCCAGGCCATGATCAGCCACACCACCGTGACCCCGGCAAATTTGGACACCAGCGCGGTGCCGGCCACTGCCGGTGTGAGCGCGCCGATCAAGCCGAAGAAGATAAACGTATCGATGGGAATGCTCAGCGCCGAACTTATCCACAGGCGGTCGTGCAGCGGGCGCTTGGTGATGCTGAACACCAGCCAGTCGATGCACTCGGACACCGCAAACGCCGTGGCGCTGGCCAGCGCGATGGACGGGTCAGAGGTGATATACGACAGCACCAGCGCTGCCAGCATGGCGATGATTGCGCCATGGCCGAAGCGGGTTTGCACCATGTCACGCAGGATAAACACCAGGCCACCCCAGGCGGACCAGATGACATCCAGGTGCGGGGCGGTGGAGAAAGCGAAGTTGATCAGCACGACGCTGCTGATGTAGGCGATCAGGAAGAGCATGGGGGAGGACCTGTGGGCAAGGGGCACAGGGTACTTCACATTTTGAAATATGTCGTCTGGGCGGGCCTCATCGCAGGCAAGCCAGCTCCCACATTTGAAGGTATTCACAAATCAAGTGTGGGAGCTGGCTTGCCTGCGATAGCGGTCGCTCAGGTGCCAGATTTACCAGGCATCATCCACACCAACCCACTTGCCTTCGCCCGCTCATGGCACAACCCCAGCACCACCCGGCGCTCGGCATTGTCCATGCGGCTCCAGCGCGTAATCTCATCCACGGTGCGCTGGCAGCCGGTACAAATATCGTCATCGTCCAGCGCACAAATACTCACGCACGGCGAGGCGACGGGGCGTTCAACCGGGTTCATTCTTCCTGCTCAACCAGGTCACGCGCATACCGCTGCGCGTTATGCACATAGTGCGCGGCGCTGGCTTCGAGCATGCGCTTTTGCGCCTCGGTCAGCTCACGTACCACCTTGCCCGGCGACCCCATCACCAGCGAGCCATCGGGGATTTCCTTGCCTTCGCCAATCAGCGAGTTGGCGCCGATGATGCAATGCTTGCCGATCCTGGCACCGTTGAGGATCACCGCGTTGATGCCGATCAGGCTGTAGTCGTCAACGGTGCAGCCGTGCAGCATGGCGTTATGGCCAATGGTCACGCCGGTGCCCAGGGTCAGCGGGTAGCCCATGTCGGTGTGCATCACGCTGCCGTCCTGCACATTGCTGTTCTTGCCGATCAGGATCAGCTCGTTATCGCCACGCAATACCGCGTTGAACCAGACGTTGGCGCCCTCTTCCAGCTTGACCTTGCCGACCAGCGTGGCATTCGGCGCCACCCAGCTGTGCGGGTGCGTCTCGACGCGGGCGTCGCCCAGGCGGTATTTCATGGTGTGTCCTCACGGCTGGCCATTCAAGCGATGGCTTAGATATTGATAAAGCTTTTAGGCGGCTGGTGCAGGCTGATCTGGGCGTCGTCATAGAGCAGGTTGATCAGCTCGACGATCATGATTGCCGTCAACCCCCAGATCTTGTATTCGCCAAATCGGTAGCTGGGCACATACCAACTGCGGCCCTGGTAATCGATGCGGTGGGTGTGTTCGCGCGGGTCCTGGCGGAAAAACTCCAGCGGTACGCTGAACACGGCGGCGATCTCGGCATCGTTGGCCAGGTATTCGACGTAATCGGGGATCACACCGACGTAGGGCGTTACACGAATGCCATGCAGGGAAATCAACGGGCTTAACGGGCCGACCACTTCCACCAGACCGGGCGGCAGACCGATTTCCTCTTCGGCTTCGCGCAGTGCGGTAAAAATCAGGTCCGGGTCTTCGGGGTCGCGCCGCCCGCCAGGAAACGCCACTTCGCCACCGTGGGTCGACAGACCGCTGGCGCGCAGGGTCAGGATCAGCTCGGGTTCGTCGCTGCGGGTGATCGGCACCAACACGGCGGCCTCGGGGAAACGCCCGTCAGTTTCCAAGGTGTGGGGGGTGTGATTGGTTACCCGGCGAAGTAGCTCGTCCAGCATGAGTCATCTCGGTCTGTTGGCTACCTTGTATCATGCACCAAAGCAGGCAGGCGCCCAACCCCAAAACCACCGGCGTGTCGCTAAACGACAACTTGCAGCGCCCTGCCCGCCACGCCAAGATAGACGCACTTTCCAGGAACCCCAGCATGAATTTCTGCAGCCAGTGCGGTAAACCGGTTACCCAACGCATTCCCGAAGGCGACGGCCGCCTGCGCTACGTGTGTGATCACTGCTCGACCATTCATTACCAGAACCCCAATATCGTCGCCGGCACCGTGCCGGTGTGGGGCGACAAAGTGCTGCTGTGCCGTCGCGCCATCGAACCGCGCCTGGGTTACTGGACCCTGCCCGCAGGCTTTATGGAAAACGGCGAAACCGTAGAGCAGGCCGCCGCCCGCGAAACCCTGGAAGAAGCCTGCGCCCGCGTGCGCAACCTGAGCATCTATACCCTGATCGATGTACCGCACATCAGCCAGGTGCATATCTTCTACCGCGCCGAACTGGTCGACCTGGACTTCGCCGCAGGCCCCGAGAGCCTTGAAGTGAAGCTGTTTGATGAGGCCGACATCCCTTGGTCCGAGCTGGCTTTCCGCACGGTCGGGCGTACCTTAGAATGCTTCTTCGCTGACCGCAGGCAACAGCTGTTCCCGGTGCGCAGCGAGTCGGTGCCGCCGATGACGCGGCCGGCCAAATAACTCCAGGCAGCACCTTCTACAAGGGAAACCGTTTTAATGCGTTGGTTGCTCGCTCTGATCTGCCTGTCGTTCGCTAGCCTGTCTTCGGCCTCCACGGTGGAAACCCTCGGCGGCAAACCGGTCGAGAAAATCCTGGTGCTCAAGTCCGCCCATCAGTTGCAATTGATCAACGACGGCAAACCGCTCAAGACCTACCGCATCTCGCTCGGTAAAAACCCCAAGGGCACCAAACTGATGGAAGGCGACCGCCGCACGCCAGAGGGCTTCTACTGGATCGACTGGCGCAAGACCAGCGACCGCTTCAACCTGGCCATGCACATCTCCTACCCCAATATCAGTGACTCGGCCCGCGCGCGCCGCGAAGGCGTGAAACCGGGCAGCATGATCATGATCCACGGCACGCCCGACACCGAGGAATACCCGGAACAGTGGTTTCACACCCTGGACTGGACCGACGGTTGTATCGGCATGCGCAACGTGGACATGCGCGAAGTCTGGAACCTGGTCAAAGACGGCACCCTGATCGAGATTCGTCCGTAATCGCCTACCGTTTGTAAAATAACTCAAAAATAATTAAAAAAAATCCCTGCCCATGGCAGCGCCTGCCGGTGAATACCAGTTCACTGCGCGGGCTGCGCAATTCTGCGCGCACTCAAGACCTCTCTAATACCACTTGATACCAGGCACCCTTAATGTGCGCTGAAACAGGCTACCGCACTGTTTTCGCTGCATTGACATGGTATTTAAGTGGTATTAATTTCCGGCCAATACCGGGCGACAACATTCCAATAACGCATCGGAAACCTGACAGATGAATCCCATACTGGCGCTGCGCCCCGACGACAAACAGTCCACGCCGCTGTACCTGCAATTGGCCCGCAAGCTCGAAGCGGCGATCCATGCCGGCGAGTGGAAATCCGAACAGGCGTTGCCGTCGGAACGGGTCCTGAGTGAGCAACTGAGCATTTCCCGCGTCACCGCGCGCAAAGCCCTGGAAGTGCTGTTTGCCCAAGGCTTGATTCGCCGTAGCCAAGGCTCGGGGACCTTTATCACCCCGCGTCTGGAGCAGCCGCTGTCGCGCCTGTCGGGGTTCAGCGAGATGTTGCGCCTCAAGGGCTTTGTGCCCACGTCCCAGTGGCTGGAGCGCGACATCACCCCGCCGACCCACGAAGAACTGATCCGCCTGGGCCTGTCGCCGACCGACAAAGTGGCGCGGCTCAAACGCCTGCGTAAGGCCGATGACACCGTAATGGCAATTGAAATGACCGCCATGCCCGCCTCCGTGCTGCCAAACCCGCAAGCCATCGGCAACTCGCTGTACGAATACCTGGAAAGCATTGGCAAACCGGTGGTGCGCGCGCTGCAACATATCCAGGCGATCAATGCCTCCGATGAGTTCGCCAAGCTGGTGGGCATTGCACCGGGCACCGCCATGCTGCTGATGACCCGGGTCGGCTACACCGCCGACAACACGCCGATTGAAATCACCGACACCTACTGCCGCAACGACTACTACGACTTCGTCGCAGAGCTGCGCCGCAATGACTACTCCGCTGAACTGCGGGTTTAGAGAACTGCCCATGTCCGAAGACAACATCCTCACGCCCGGCGGCTGGATTCGCGGCCGCCTGGTGCACGAACACGGCAAGGTGGTCGCCATCGAAGGCACGCCGTGCGACCCGAACGACAATGACCTGCCCTACGTGCTGCCAGGCTTTATTGACCTGCACGTTCACGGCGGTGGCGGCAAAGACATCATGGAAGGCACCGACGCCTTCGAGACCATCACCCGCACCCACGTGCGCTTTGGTACGACGTCGCTGCTGGCTACCACCATGACCGCACCGGTGGATGAAATCTCCCGCGTGCTCGGCGAACTCGGCACGTTCTGCGAGCAGCGTCCTACAGGCAGCGCCCGGGTTCTCGGCGTACACCTGGAAGGCCCCTACATCAATCCGGGAAAACTCGGCGCGCAGCCCAACTTTGCCCACACCGCATTGATGGCCGAAGTCGAAGCCTACCTGCGCCTGGCGCCGATCCGGGTGATCACCATTGCTCCGGAAATCGCCGGCCACGATGCCTTGATCCGCGCCCTCAGCGAACGCGGCGTGCGCATGCAAATCGGCCACACCCTGGGCAGCTACGAAGAAGGGGTTGCTGCCCTCGCCGCCGGCGCCACCAGCTTCACGCATTTGTACAACGCCATGAGCCCGCTGCATCACCGCGAACCCGGCATCGTCGGCGCCGCGTTGGCCCACGCCAAGTACGCCGAATTGATCCCGGATTTGCTGCATGTACACCCCGGCGCCATGCGCGTGGCGCTGCGCTCGATCCCGTGCCTGTACTGCGTCACCGATTCCACCGCCGCCGCTGGCATGCCCGACGGCGAATACAAGCTGGGCAGCCACACCGTCACCAAATGCCTGGGCGGCGTGCGCCTGGCAGACGGCACCTTGGCCGGCAGCACCCTGACCATGGACCAGGCGCTACGCAACCTGGTGAAAATCGGCCTGCCGATCAGCGAAGCCTCACAACGCCTGTCGCAATTTCCTGCGGACTATTTGGGCCTGGAAGAACGCGGGCGCCTGCAACCGGGCAGCTTTGCCGACTGCGTGCGCATGGACCGCTCCCTGACACTCACCGACGTAATGGTCGAAGGAGAAACCATTGACTTCAAAAATGCTTGAAGAGGCCCTGGCCTCCTGTGACGCCGTGGAGGCCCAACTGCAGCGCCTCAACCCGATGCTGGAGGAAGTTGCCGGGCGCCTGCGCCGCCAGCCGCCGCAAGTGGCGATGACCATCGCCCGTGGCAGTTCAGACCATGCCGCCAGTTACTTCGCCTACCTGGCCATGCAGCATGTGGGCATTCCGGTGGCGTCGTTGCCAATGTCAGTGGTGACCCTGCTGCAAGCACCATTAAAGGTCAGCGGCCAAGTGGCGTTCGGTTTCTCCCAGTCGGGGCAAAGCCCGGATTTGGTCAACAGCCTGCGCCTGCTGCGCAAACGCGGGGTTTTGAGCATTTCGATGGTCAACGCCGAAGACTCACCACTGGAAGCCGCGTGTGAATTCCATGTGCCACTGTGTGCCGGGCCGGAGCAGAGTGTCGCCGCGACCAAAAGCTTTATCGCCACTTTAAGCGCCAGCGCGCAGTTGATCGGCCACTGGAACCAGGACCTGTTGCTGCTGCAAGCCTGCCAGGCTTTGCCCGAGGGTTTGCGCGAAGCTGCCACCCAGGACTGGACGCCAGCCATCGAAGCCCTGCGCAGCAGCCAACGCCTGATTGTAATTGGCCGTGGCGCCGGTTTTGCCATCGCCCAGGAAGCCGCGCTCAAGCTCAAGGAAACCTCGGCGATCCAGGCCGAAGCCTTCAGCAGCGCCGAAGTGCGCCACGGGCCGATGGCCTTGATCGATGAAAACTACCCACTGCTGGTGTTCGCCCCACGCGGCGCCGAGCAAGCCGGGCTGTTGAGCCTGGCCGCCGATATGCGTCAACGCGGCGCCCGCGTCTTGTTGGCCGCGCCGGACGATATCGTTGAACGCGACCTGACCCTGAGCCGCGCCGAACACCCTAGCCTGGACCCGATCCTGGCGATCCAAAGCTTCTACGTGATGGCCGCAGGCCTGGCGGAGGCCCGCGGCATGGACCCGGACCAACCGCGCCACCTGAGCAAAGTTACCCGCACTCACTGAGTCGCGTTTTCCTGATGAGTACCGTGCCCATGTCCTACAACAATAATGAATTGACCCTAAGCGCCCCACTCAGTGGCCCGGTGCTGACCCTGGGCAACGTTCCCGATGAAGTGTTCGCCAGTGGCGCCATGGGCGACGGTATTGCCATCGACCCACTGAACGATTGCCTGCACGCCCCCTGTGATGGCGTGATCATCCACGTCGCCCGCACCGGGCATGCACTGACGATTCGTGCCGACAACGGCGCCGAAGTGTTGATGCATGTGGGCATCGACACCGTGGAATTGAACGGCGAAGGCTTTGCCCTGCTGGTGAAGGAAGGCGCACGGGTGAACCAGGGCCAGGCGCTGGTGCAGTTTGATCTGGACCGCATTGCGCGCCAGTGCAAAAGCCTGGTCAGCCTGATTATCCTGACTAATGGCGAGGGTTTTGAGCTACGGCCGGTTGCAGGAAAAACCGTCAAGGTGGGTGAGCCGTTGCTGCACATTGCCGCGCGTTCGGTAGCGCCGTTGCAGGCGGCTGTGGATAACTCTGTCACCGAAGTGCGCGCCAGCGTACGCATTACCCACCGTGGCGGTTTGCATGCACGCCCCGCCGCGCTGGTGCGTAAGACCGCGCAAGGTTTCAGCAGCCATGCAGAGTTGCACTTCGCCGGTAAGTCGGCGCCGTGCGACAGCCTGATTGGCTTGATGGGGTTGGGCATTGGTGAAGGTGATGAAGTGCGCATCACCTGTCGCGGCAAGGATTGCGAGGCGGCGTTGCAAGCGTTGGTGGCCGCACTGTCGGTTGCCGTGAATGAAGAACACCACGCGCCGGTAGCCGTGACACCGCGTCGGGCGAACACCGAAGCCGGTGTGTTGCAAGGCGTGTGCGCCGCGCCCGGCCTGGTCTGCGGGCCGCTGTTTCGCCTCACCGGTATCGAACTGCCGCAAGACACGGGCAAGCATATCGCCGACGAACAACTGCAACGCCTGGACACCGCGCTGGAGCACGTGCGCGGAGAAATCCGCAGCACCCTGGCACAGGCACGCCAACGCAAGAACGTCGAAGAAGAAGACATCTTCGCCGCCCACCTTGCGCTGTTGGAAGACCCCACGCTGCTGGATGCCGCCACCCGTGCCATCGAGCAAGGCAGCGCCGCTACCCACGCCTGGCGCGATGCGATCCAGGCGCAATGCGCGGTGTTGCTGGCCCTGGGTAAACCGCTGTTTGCCGAGCGCGCCAACGACCTGCGCGATCTGCAACAGCGAGTACTGCGTGCGCTGTTGGGGGAAGCCTGGCACTTCGAATTGCCGGCCGGCGCGATTGTCAGCGCCCATGAACTGACCCCCTCCGACCTGCTGCAACTGAGCGCACAAAACGCCGTGGGTATTTGCATGGCCGAAGGCGGCGCTACGTCTCACGTCGCGATTTTGGCCCGAGGCAAAGGCTTGCCGTGCGTGGTCGCGCTGGGCGCCGAAGTGCTCGACGTGCCCCAAGGCCAACGCGTGGTGCTGGACGCAGCCAACGGTCGCCTGGAACTGGCGCCCAGCGACGCGCGCCACGCCGAAGTGCACCAGATTCGCGATGCGCAGAAACTGCGCCGTCAGCAACAACAGGCCCAAGCCCGGCAAGCGGCGCAAACCCGCGATGGCGTGAGCATTGAAGTGGCGGCCAATGTCGCCTCCAGTGCCGAGGCCCAAGTGGCGTTTGAAAACGGCGCCGATGGTGTGGGCTTGCTGCGCACCGAATTCCTGTTTGTCGACCGCCGCACCGCGCCGGATGAGCAAGAGCAACGCCAGGCCTACCAAGCCGTGCTGGATGCCATGGGCGACAAGTCGGTGATCATCCGCACCATCGACGTGGGCGGCGACAAACAGCTCGACTACCTGCCGTTGCCGGTTGAGGCCAACCCGGTGCTGGGCCTGCGCGGCATTCGCCTGGCGCAAGTACGCCCGGACGTGCTCGACCAACAACTGCGCGCCCTGCTGCAAGTGTCTCCGCTGGCGCGTTGCCGCATCCTGCTGCCGATGGTCAGCGAGGTGGATGAACTGCTGCAGATCCGCCAGCGCCTGGATGAACTCTGCGCGGAGCTGGAGCTGACCCAGCGTCCGGAACTGGGCGTGATGATCGAAGTGCCCGCCGCCGCGCTGATGGCTGAGCAACTCGCCAAACACGCGGACTTTTTATCCATCGGCACCAATGACCTGTCCCAGTACACCCTGGCCATGGACCGCGACCACGCGGGCCTCGCCGCACGGGTGGATGCCTTGCACCCGGCGCTGCTGCGCTTGATCGCGCAAACCTGCGCCGGCGCCGCCAAGCATGGGCGTTGGGTGGGTGTGTGCGGCGCCCTGGCGTCCGACCCGCTGGCCACGCCGGTACTGGTTGGCCTGGGTGTGAGTGAACTGTCGGTAAGCCCGCCGCAAATCGGAGAAATCAAGGACCGCGTCCGCCACCTGGACGCGGCGCAATGCCGGCAATTGAGCCAAGGCCTGCTCGACCTGAGCAGCGCCAAGGCCGTTCGCCAAGCCTGTCAACACCACTGGCCGCTGAGCTGAAAACAACAAGAATAGGGAGACACGCCATGTACCAACATTTCATCGAAGGCCTGCAACGCCTCGGCCGCGCACTGATGCTGCCGATCGCGATTCTGCCGATCGCCGGTCTCTTGCTGCGTCTGGGCGACACCGACCTTTTGAACATCGCGGTGATGCACGATGCCGGGCAAGCAATCTTCGCCAACCTGGCGCTGATCTTCGCCATCGGTATTGCCGTGGGTTTTGCCCGCGACAATAACGGCACGGCGGGTTTAGCCGGGGCGATTGGTTACCTGGTGATGATTTCCACGCTCAAGGTGATGGACACCACCATCAACATGGGCATGCTCGCCGGTATTGCCAGCGGCTTGATGGCCGGTGGGCTGTATAACCGCTTCAAGGACATCAAGCTGCCGGAGTACCTGGCCTTCTTTGGTGGGCGACGGTTTGTGCCGATTGTCACCGGGTTTTCGGCGGTCGCCCTGGGCGTGATCTTTGGCCTGATCTGGCCACCGATCCAGCACGGCATCAACAGTTTTGGCGTGCTGCTGATGGAAAGCGGCAGCTTTGGCGCATTTGTGTTTGGCGTGTTCAACCGCCTGCTGATCGTCACCGGCTTGCACCATATCCTCAACAACATGGCGTGGTTTGTGTTTGGCAGCTTTACCGACCCAACCACCGGCGCCATCGTCACCGGCGACCTGACCCGGTATTTTGCCGGCGACCCGAAAGGCGGCCAGTTCATGACCGGCATGTTCCCGGTGATGCTGTTCGGCCTGCCCGCCGCGTGTTTGGCGATGTACCGCAATGCACTGCCGGAACGCCGCAAGGTCATGGGCGGGATTTTCCTGTCGATGGCGCTGACCTCGTTCCTCACCGGCGTGACCGAGCCGATCGAGTTCGCATTCATGTTCCTTGCGCCATTTTTGTACCTGATCCACGCGGTGCTCACCGGCCTGTCGATGGCCGTGACCAATATGCTCAACATCCACCTCGGTTTTACCTTCTCCGGTGGCTTTATCGACATGGTGCTCGGTTGGGGCAAGTCCACCAACGGCTGGCTGGTATTCCCGGTCGGGTTGGCTTACGCGGTGATCTACTACAGCGTGTTCAACTATTGCATTCGTCGGTTCAACCTGAAGACACCGGGGCGTGAAGACATCCAGGTGGTGCAGGCTGAGGTGATGACCGATAACCAGCGGGCCAGTGCCTACATCAGTGCACTCGGCGGTGCAGAGAATTTGCTGAGTGTCGGCGCGTGCACGACTCGTCTGCGCCTGGACATGGTGGATCGTAACAAGGCGGTGGATGCGCAGTTGAAAGCACTGGGCGCCATGGCTGTGGTTCGGCCGGGTAACGGCGGGAGTTTGCAGGTGGTCGTAGGGCCGATGGCCGACAGCATTGCGGATGAGATCCGCCTGGCGATGCCGTCGTTTGTTGCCAGTGCGCCGGTGGCCGCCCAGCCTGTGGATAAACCGGTCGCGGTGAATGTGCAAGAGGCCGAGAAGTGGCTGAATGCTTTAGGCGGCCGCACGAATGTGCGCCAGCTGGAAGCGGTGGCGATGACCCGATTGCGGGTGGAACTGGGGGATGATTCGGTGCTGTCTGAAGCGGACCTGACTGCGCTGGGTTGCCAGGGTGTGAGCCAGCTGGACAGCGGGGTTTGGCATTTGTTGATTGGTGACAAGGCCACTGGATTGGGCGAAGCGCTGGAGCGGCTGGTTACCCGCCCAATCAACGCCTGACCGATCGTTCCCACGCTCTGCGTGGGAATGCCGCCCCGGACGCTCCGCGTCCAAGCCGTCGCCCTGCACAAGGGTGACGCGGAGCGTCACAGGATGCATTCCCACGCGGAGCGTGGGAACGATCAATGTGGGAGCTGGCTTGCCTGCGATTGGCCCTTACAGGCGCCTGATTACTTCTGATCAGGCACCTCAAATAGATCCAACACCCGGTCCACCATCAACTGAATACCTTCCAGCATCCGATGAATCCCCAGCACTGCATCACGCTGTGGGCCGTCGATATCAAAAGCCAGATTGCCTGCAAGTGCTTGTACTGATGCCAGGTCTTGGGAGGCATTGGCGAGCAGGGTTTCGCTGTTCAGGTTAGGAAGTACGGTGAAGATTTGATCGGTGGGCTGAGAATCAGATGGGGGATTTGGACTGTCTTTGATCATGGTGTGTTTCCTAGTGAGAATTTAGGAACTACCAGCATCACTTGCAGATGATGGGTGGCAGCTGTGCGCGGGCCTGCAAGACCGAGTCCCACCAGCACCTCGGTAGACCCGAAGGTCTCCCGCACACAGCCGCCATAAATGACGACCATGAAAAAGCGCCGCAATTATAAAGGCGCTTAGGAGTAACTGGTGAGGTTTCGGCGGGCTTGCAGTCCCGATCGCTGAATTGGCAGCGACTGGCAAAGGTTAATAAGGCGAGTTCCTAGGGACAACCTGAAAAGCCTGTGGGAAAGATCTGGGGCGCCTGTCCCGGCGCCATCGCAGGCAAGCCAGCTCCCACATTTTGAACGTATTCACAGATCAAACTGTGGGAGCTGGCTTGCCTGCGATTGGCCCTTACAACCAACAAAAAACCCGCTGACCAAACTGGCCCAGCGGGTTTCTTGTTTCTGCAATCTGCGAATCAAAAATCCGCCAACTGCCACACCTCATACGCCGGTGTCTCATAGGGATGGCTGAGTTTCAACGCGGCTACAACCGCCACGATCAACTCATCCGCCACCACCAGCTCAACCTTCCACTCCTCAACCACTTCAACCTGGCCCACTTGCCCGATAAACGGCTGGCTGCCGTCCATCGCGCGGAATTGGCCCTGGCCCAGCACTTGCCAGGCACAGCTGTCGTAGTCGCCGATGCGCCCGCCGCCGGCGGCGAAGACGGCGGTTTTCACCGTCTCCACATGGCTGGCGGGCACAAAGAAGGCGAGCTTGTACACCGCCTTAGTTCACCCACACGCGAGCGTTGCGGAACATGCGCATCCACGCGCCGTCTTCGTTCCACTCTTCCGGGCGCCACGAGTTTTGCACGGCGCGGAATACACGCTCCGGGTGCGGCATCATGATGGTCACGCGGCCGTCGCGGCTGGTAAGGCCGGTGATCCCGCGCGGGGAGCCGTTCGGGTTGGCCGGGTAGCTTTCGGTGACCTTGCCGTGGTTGTCGACAAAACGCATGGCCACGCAACCGGACAGGTCGGCTTCAAGCAGGGCTTCTTCGCTGGAGAATTCCGCATGGCCTTCACCGTGGGCGATGGCGATTGGCATGCGCGAACCGGCCATGCCTTGCAGGAAGATCGAGTTGGATTCCTGCACCTGCACCATGGCGACACGGGCTTCGAACTGCTCGGAACGGTTGCGCACAAAGTGCGGCCAGAACTCGCTGCCCGGGATCAGTTCGCTGAGGTTGGACATCATCTGGCAACCGTTGCACACACCCAGGGTGAAGCTGTCGTTGCGCTCGAAGAAGCCCTGGAACGCATCGCGGGCACGGCTGTTGAACAGGGCCGATTTGGCCCAGCCTTCACCGGCACCCAACACGTCACCGTAGGAGAAACCGCCGCAAGCGACCAGGCCTTTGAACTCGTTGAGGTCAACACGACCGGCGAGGATATCGCTCATGTGCACGTCGATCGCATTAAAGCCGGCGCGGTCGAACGCGGCCGCCATTTCCACCTGGCCGTTGACGCCCTGCTCACGCAGTACGGCAACTTGTGGGCGAATGCCTTTCTTGATGTAAGGCGCGGCGATGTCCTGGTTGACGTCGAAGCTGAGCTTGGTGCTCAGGCCCGGGTTGTCTTCTTCCAGGATCACGTCGAATTCCTGCTCGGCGCAGTCGGCGTTATCACGCAGGCGTTGGATCTGGTAGCTGGTCTCGGCCCATTGGCGTTGCAGCAGACGGCGCTGGCCGGCAAACACGGTATCGCCATTGAAGGAGATATTGATTTCACCGTTGTTGATCGGCTGGCCGATTACCGCCACGCAGTCGTCCAGGCCAGCGGCGCTGAATTGGGCGAGCACGTCCGGGGTGGCGTCCTGGCGAACCTGGATCACCGCGCCCAACTCTTCGTTGAACAGGATGCCGTTGATTTCGGCAGCATCCTCGGCAACGCTGTCGAGCACAATGTTCAGGCCGCAGTGACCGGCAAACGCCATCTCGACAACGCTGGTCAGCAAACCGCCGTCGGAACGGTCGTGGTAAGCCAGCAGGTGGCCGTCGGCGTTCAGGCCCTGGATCACGGCGAAGAAGGCGTTGAGGTCTTCGGCGTCATCCACGTCCGGCGCGTGCTTGCCGAGCTTGCCGTGGGTTTGCGCGAGGATCGAGGCGCCCATGCGGTTCTGGCCACGGCCCAGGTCGATCAGGATCAGATCGGTGGTGCCCTTGTCCATGCGCAATTGCGGGGTCAGGGTCTGGCGGATGTCGGTGACCGGGGCAAAACCGGTAACGATCAGCGACAGCGGCGAGGTGACGCTCTTGTCGGTGCCGTCTTCGTTCCAACGGGTGGCCATGGACATGGAGTCCTTGCCCACCGGAATGGTGATACCCAGCTCCGGGCACAGCTCCATGCCGACAGCCTTGACGGTGTCGTACAGGCGCGCATCTTCACCCGGGTGGCCGGCGGCGGACATCCAGTTGGCCGACAGTTTAATGTCGGACAGCTTGCCGATGCGCGAAGCGGCGATGTTGGTGAGGGTTTCACCAATGGCCATGCGACCCGACGCCGGGGCGTCCAGCAGGGCCAGCGGCGTACGCTCGCCCATGGCCATGGCTTCACCGGTGTACACATCGAAGCTGGTGGCAGTGACGGCAACGTCAGCCACCGGAACCTGCCATGGGCCAACCATTTGGTCACGGGCAACCAGGCCGGTGATGGTGCGGTCGCCGATGGTGATCAGGAAGCTTTTGCTCGCCACGGCTGGGTGGTGCAGCACGCGCTCGATGCTGTCGGCCAGTTCCAGCGTGCTTGGGTCGAAGTCATCGCCCAGCTCGGTTTCGCGCACGGCGGAGCGGTGCATACGCGGGGCTTTGCCCAGCAGCACTTCCAGCGGCATGTCGACCGGGCTGTTGCCGAAGTGGCTGTCGGTGACCGTCAGCTGCGGTTCGGCAGTGGCTTCGCCGACCACGGCAAATGGGCAACGCTCACGTTCACAGATGGCCTGGAAGCGCGCGAAGTCTTCAGGGCCAACGGCCAGTACGTAGCGTTCCTGGGATTCGTTACTCCAGATTTCGTGCGGGGCCATGCCCGGCTCGTCGTTTGGAATGTTGCGCAGTTCGAAACGGCCACCACGGTCGCCATCGTTGACCAGCTCGGGGAAGGCGTTGGACAAACCGCCGGCGCCGACGTCGTGGATGAAGCTGATCGGGTTCTTGTCACCCAACTGCCAGCAACGGTCGATGACTTCCTGGCAGCGGCGTTCCATCTCTGGGTTTTCGCGCTGTACCGAAGCAAAATCCAGGTCCGCCGAGCTGGTGCCGGTGGCCATGGAGGAAGCTGCGCCGCCGCCCAGGCCGATCAACATCGCCGGGCCGCCGAGTACGATCAGCTTGGAGCCGACCAGAATCTCGCCTTTCTTGACGTGTTCTTCGCGGATGTTGCCCATGCCGCCAGCCAACATGATTGGCTTGTGGTAGCCGCGCACTTCATCGCCACGCGGGGTGGTGATGGATTGTTCAAACGTACGGAAGTAACCGGTGAGTGCCGGGCGCCCGAATTCGTTGTTGAACGCGGCGCCGCCGAGCGGGCCTTCGATCATGATGTCGAGTGCGGTAACGATGCGCTCAGGCTTGCCGTACGGCACTTCCCACGGTTGTTCGAAACCTGGGATCTGCAGGTTGGACACCGTGAAACCGGTGAGGCCAGCCTTGGGCTTGGCGCCACGGCCGGTGGCGCCTTCGTCACGGATTTCGCCGCCCGAACCTGTCGCTGCGCCCGGGAACGGGGCAATCGCGGTCGGGTGGTTGTGAGTCTCAACCTTCATCAGGATGTGCACCGGCTCCTGCACCGCGCCGTACTGGCGGGTTTCAGGGTCCGGGAAGAAACGGCCGGCGACGGAGCCGACGATCACCGAGGCGTTGTCCTTATAAGCCGACAGAACGCCTTCGCTGTGCATCACGTAGGTGTTCTTGATCATGCCGAACAGGCTTTTTTCCTGGCTTTCGCCGTCGATATCCCAACTGGCGTTGAAGATCTTGTGACGGCAGTGCTCGGAGTTGGCCTGGGCGAACATCATCAGTTCGATGTCGTGCGGGTTGCGCTTCAAGCCATTGAAGGCGTCGACCAGATAGTCGATCTCATCTTCGGCGAGCGCCAGGCCCAGTTCGGTGTTGGCCTTCTCGAGGGCGGCGCGGCCACCGCCGAGCACGTCAATCGCAGTGAGCGGCTTGGGCTCGGCGTGGCTGAACAGGCCGGCAGCCTGTTCCAGCTGGCTGACGATGATCTGGGTCATGCGGTCGTGCAGGCTGCTGGCAATCAGCTCGGCTTCGGCATCGCTGAACTGGCCGGCGACGTAGAAAGCGATACCGCGTTCCAGGCGCTGGATTTTTTCCAGGCCGCAATTACGCGCGATATCACTGGCCTTGCTCGACCAGGGCGAGATGGTGCCGAACCGCGGCAGAACCAGGAACAAGCGGCCGGTCGGCTCTTGAACGGGAACGCTGGGGCCGTACTTCAGAAGGCGTGCGAGCACTTGCTGTTCGTCGGCGGTCAAGACGCCGGTTACGTCGGCGAAGTGAGCAAATTCAGCATACAAGCCTGTAACAGCTGGAACCTTTTGGCTCAGTTGCTCAAGGAGTTTGCTGTGGCGAAAGGCAGAAAGGGCAGGAGCGCCGCGCAGGATCAACATCTTCGGGACAGCCTCGGGAAGGGGGTGTGCTTTGAGGCCGTGCATTCTAGCGTAAACCTGCGCCAACGGCACTCGAAACGGCACGGCTGGCCGCTGCCGAACGTCAGTTGGCAGCGATTGCATGCTTTCGGGGCGAAATCCTGGGGTTGGCGCGCAGTTATTTTAACCGTCACAAACCCTCGCCAACCCACGTTTCTGCGGGCTGCAGCCCGGTTTTGCGGGTGCTAGCAGACAAGTCCGCTGCTGTCGAGATATGGCGCCGAGGGCCGTTTGCGTATACTGCGCAGATGTTCTCCCCTACTGCTTTACGCCCGCGATGCGCCAAATGGCTGATCGCAACCGGACTCTTCCTGATGCTCAGCGCCTGTGTTGATAAGCCCAGCACGCTCGAGCGAATCAAGGAGGATGGCGTATTGCGGGTGATTACCCGGAACAGCCCGGCGACGTATTTCCAGGACCGCAACGGTGAAACCGGTTTCGAGTACGAACTGGTCAAGCGCTTTGCCGATGACCTGGGCGTGAAGCTGGAAATCGAGACCGCCGATAATCTCGATGACCTGTTCGGCCAGCTGGGCAAACCCAACGGTCCGGTTCTTGCGGCCGCCGGCCTGGTCAGCAGCGAGCAGCGCGCGCAACAGGTGCGTTTCTCCCATCCGTACCTGGAAGTCACGCCGCAGATCATCTACCGCAATGGCCAGTCGCGCCCCACCGGCCCGGCAGACCTGGTGGGCAAGAAGATCATGGTGCTCAAAGGCAGCACCCACGCCGAGCAATTGGCGGCACTTAAAAAGCAGAACCCAGCGATTGAATACGAAGAGTCCGACGCCGTGGAGGTGGTCGACCTGCTGCGCATGGTGGACGAGGGCCAGATCGACCTGACCCTGGTGGACTCCAACGAAGTGGCGATGAACCAGGTGTACTTCCCCAACGTGCGCGTGGCCTTCGACCTCGGCAATGCCAGCAACCAGAGCTGGGCCGTGGCGCCGGGGGAAGACAATAGCCTGCTCAACGAGATCAACAGCTACCTGGACAAGGTTGAGAAAAACGGCACCCTGCAGCGACTGAAAGACCGTTACTACGGGCATGTCGATGTACTCGGCTATGTCGGCGCCTACACCTTCGCCCAGCATTTGCAGCAACGCCTGCCCAAGTACGAGAAACACTTTCGCGCCTACGCCAAGGAAGAAAAGGTCGACTGGCGCCTACTGGCGGCCATCGGCTATCAGGAATCGCTGTGGCAACCGGCCGTCACCTCCAAGACCGGCGTGCGCGGCCTGATGATGCTGACCCAGAACACCGCCCAGGCCATGGGCGTGTCCAACCGCCTGGACGCCAAGCAAAGCATCATGGGCGGTGCCAAGTACCTGGCCAAGATCAAGGATGAGTTGGACGACAGCATTGCCGAGCCGGACCGCACCTGGTTCGCCCTCGCCGCCTATAACGTCGGCACCGGCCACCTGGAAGATGCGCGCACGCTGGCCAAGAAAGACGGCCTGAACCCGAACAAGTGGCTGGACGTGAAGAAGATGCTGCCGCGCCTGTCGCAGAAGCAGTGGTACAGCAAGACCCGCTACGGTTATGCCCGCGGTGGCGAGCCGGTGCATTTTGTCGCGAACATCCGGCGGTATTACGACATTCTCACCTGGGTGACCCAGCCGCAGTTGGAAGGCAACCAAGTGGTGGAAGGCAACTTGCACGTGCCGGGTATCGACAAGACCAAGCCGCCGGAAGATAACCCGCAGCTGTAAACCCAATCGCCCAAACGACCCATAACCCTGTGGGAGCCGGGCTTGCCCGCGATGGCGGCTAGCCAGTCAACATATTCGTTTCCTGACACACCGCTATCGCGGGCAAGCCCGGCTTCCACAGTTGATCCTCGTCGTTTTATAGGCCAGTGAGCAGATGCACGACCCCGCCCGTTAACACCATCACACCCGCAACACCCGCCGCCTTCAGCGCCTGCGCATCCAGCCGCCCTGCATCCTGCAACTGCACCCGCACCCGCGTCAGTGCCACGCGCTGTTGCGACTTGAGGTTATCCACACCGCCCAATGCGCTCAGTACCTCGGCCGACAACAGACCCTGCGCAGGCGCCACCACGGTTTCGGCAATCAAGTCCGGGGTGAGGGCCTTCCAGAATGCGCGCTGTAATTTCTCGAACATGCTCAGTGCTCCACGACAGGTGAGGTTTCAACAGTGGCCGCGTGGTACAGGCGCAGGGCCTCGCGTACTTGGGCGGCTTCTTCCAGGCCAAGCACCTGGCGGGCGATGATCTGGCAGTCGGCCATGTCCAGCTCGCGCACGGTGGCCTTGATGGTCGGGATCAGCGGTACGCTGACCGACAGCTCATCCACCCCCAGCCCGATCAACACCGGCACCGCCAGTGCTTCAGACGCCAACGCGCCGCACACGCCGACCCACTTGCCATGGGCGTGGGCGGCCTTGACCGTGGTGGCAATCAGGCGCAATACCGACGGATGGAAGCTGTCGGCCTGGCTGGCCAGGCGCGGGTGGTCGCGGTCCATGGCCAGGGTGTATTGGGTGAGGTCATTGGTGCCGATGGAGAAGAAATCCACATGCGGCGCGAAGACATCTGCCATCAAGGCCGCAGACGGCACCTCGATCATGATGCCCAGCTTTGGCAGCTCGGTCAGGCTCAGCGCCAGCGCTTCCTCTTCAAGGATCTTGCGCGCCAGATGCAGCTCCGACAGCAGGCTGACCATCGGTAGCATGATATGCAGCCGCGCAAATCCGGCACTCGCCAGGATCGCGCGGAACTGCTCGCGCAGCAATTCAGGGCGCTCCAGGCACAGGCGAATACCACGCAGGCCGAGGAACGGGTTGGTCTCGCGCTCCATCGGCACATAGGCCAAAGGTTTATCGCCGCCCACATCCAAAGTGCGCACCACCAGATTGCGTTCGCTGCCCAGAGCTCGGGCGATGGCGCTGTAGGTGCCGGCTTGCTCCTCGGGGCTGGGCGCGCGATTGCGGTCCAGGTAGAGAAACTCCGAACGCAACAGGCCAACGCCTTCACCGCCCAAGGCCAGGGATTGCTCGACCTCCTGCAACGAGGCGACATTGGCCGTGATCTCGACATGATGACCATCGCGCGTGATACCGGGCAAGGCGGCCTGCGCCACCTCACGCTCACGTCGCAGTATGTGTTGCTTGCGGGTAGCGGCCAGTTGCTCGACAGCGGCCAGGTCAGGCTCCAGGTGCAGCTCGCCTTTGTCGGCATCGAGCAGCACCTGCTTGCCGTTGGCCAGCGCCAGTGCCTGTGCCGGAACGCCGCACAACGACGGCAAACCAAGGGCACGCGCCAGGATCGCCACATGGCTGGTGGCGCCGCCGCCGACGGTGACGAACCCCAACACTTTGCGCGTATCAAGGCCAGCGGTTTGCGAGGG
Organism: Pseudomonas sp. WS 5532; assembly: GCF_012985445.1. Lineage (NCBI taxonomy): Bacteria > Pseudomonadati > Pseudomonadota > Gammaproteobacteria > Pseudomonadales > Pseudomonadaceae > Pseudomonas > Pseudomonas sp. WS 5532. The sequence continues at coordinate 44,589 of NZ_JAAQWK010000031.1, read as the reverse complement.
GGTCAGTTGCTCGGCAATCACGATCGCACGATCCGGCAACGCCCAGGCGCTGTCCTCAATACCGAGGATCAACTTCAGCACACGCTGGCCAACATCGGCCAAATCCGCTGCGCGCTCAGCCAGCAACGCACTGCCCAGGCCGAGAAATAGCTTGGCGGTTGCGGCCGTGGCGCTGTTCCAGGCAAAGGCAGCACTCTTGCCTTCGGTGAGCAGGCGATGGGCTTGCTCCAACAGGGTCGGGTCTTCAAGCAGTTCCTGATGGGCGCGGAAGATTTCCGCCTGGGCGCTGCCAACCGCTTTGTCTTGCAACACTTGCAGCGCTTCGGTGGCTACCAGTAAGGCGCGGCTCAGTGCAGCGTGTTCAACGGATTCACCCGCGCCCTGTTCCTCGATGTGCAACTCGGGTTCCGCCACTTGAAACACCTGGCCAAACGCGGAGCCGGGCGAAGCACACACGCCGCGCAACAAGGTCGCCGATGACTCGGGTGACTGCGTTTCAACAGGCGCAACAGACTCTTCGACTGCCTCCCCGCAACCTTGCGCCAGCAGGGTTACCAATGCCTTGATGGCCGCATCGGCATCCTCTCCCGCCGCACTCACTTGCAAGGTATCGCCCTGCACGGTTTGCAGCGCCATGATCGCCACCAATGACTTGGCGTTGGCGCTCTGGGTTTGCTTGTGCAGGTAAATGCTGGCGTTGAAACCTTTGGCCGTCTGGGCCAGCACGGCGGCCGGGCGTGCGTGCAAACCGTTGGCATTGGGCAACGTCAGCGGTTTGGAGAACAGTGCATCGCCTTCCTCCTCGCCCACGGTTTCAGCGGCCTGGCCGGGTGAGACGTGCAACAGCGGCTGGCCCACCTCCACCGCGCCACTGCCCGATGCCAGCCACACAAACGGCTCGCCGCTGACCACCAGCATCAAGGTCAGCAAACTGCGCGCATTGAGCGCCACGTAGTCGGCATCAAACTCGATCAACGGCTGCCCGACCTCGACCCGCTGGCCTTCCTCGACCAGACGGGTGAAGCCCTTGCCAGCCAGGTGCACCGTGTCCAGGCCAATATGCATCAGCACCTGCACGCCGTTGTCGCCGGTGACGCTGACCGCATGCCCGGTGTCCTGGATATTGCTGATCACCCCGGCCAACGGCGCGCACAGGGTCTGCGAGGTGGGATCGATGCACAGGCCGTCGCCGATCATGCGGCTGGCGAACACCGGGTCAGGCACCTGGTCCAGCGCCAGCAGCACCCCGGACAAGGGCGCCAGCAGTTCCAGGGGTTGAGTTGTGGTCATGACTTCACCTGCTGTTTTGTTCTGTAAAAATCATAGGGCGAACGACGATCCACTGTGGGAGCTGGCTTGCCTGCGATGCCGGCGACTCGGTGTCTCAGTAATACCGAGGGGTTGCTATCGCAGGCAAGCCAGCTCCCACCTAAAAAGCGTTCACTTAAAACCGAGCTATTTCCACCAATATTCGACTTGCACACCCACATTCGAGCCATGCCGCGCCGTGCCGTAGGCGCCGGTGTCGGACAACGCCGAGCCCGCCGCCAGTTCGTTCGCCGCGCGCTTGGCCGCTTCGTTCCAGGTTGCATAGGTGTAGTACAACCGCACTTCCGGCCGTGCCCAGAAATCCGGGCCGTTGGGCGACCAGGTCGGGGCGAAGGTGAATTTGCTCAGCTTGCGCGTACCGCCGGCGGCCTCGACTTGATCATGCCCAAGCTCGGTGACCAGTTTGAACTGTTCGCTGATGGCGTAGGCCGGGCGCACACCGATGGACATCCAGGTCTGGTCCTGGCTGCCGGGGCGAATATCCTTCTGATACACCGCCTCGACCTGCCCGCCGAAACGCGGCGTCACCTGCCAGTCGAAAAACTCCACGGCGCGGTAGCTTTTGCTGCTCTTGTCCAAGGCGGTATCGCCGGTATAGCCCAAACCCGTGCCGGGGCCTTCGCCGTACTGCAAGGCGAATTTGTTTTTGCCGCCGAGAAACGGTTTTTGCACATGCTGCGCGGTGATCGCCCAACCGCTGTTGGCCTCACGCCCGCCGGCTTTTTCTATATAGCTCAAGCCAAACTCCAGCTCACCGCCGGGGTTGGTCTTGAAGCCTGCCACGTTGAAGTCGTGACGGGTGGCGTATTCTTTCTGGTAGAGGTTGTCCTTGCGCGACAGCGCGTAGCTGTATTTGAGGTCGCCGATTTTGACGTCCTCGACACCGCCGCCCGTGGCGCTCTGGTTCCAGTAGTAGAAGTCGGAGATATGGATGTCATTACGCTTGTAGTAACGGCGTCCCGCCCACACCGAGCCACCATTGAGGCTGGGCAGGTTGGACCACTGCGCGTACATCTGCGGCATGCGCGCCGAGCCGTTGTCCTCACCCTGGAACTTCAGGGCTCGGTCGTATTTGTTGTACAGCGATGCCATGGCATCGACGCTCAGCACCGAGCCGTCGTCGAGGGTCAACAGGTCCTGGCGCAACTCGAGTTCGGCGTACTGCTCGCATTCGTTGCCCAGGCGGTATTTGGATTGCGCCCCCGGCAGTTGGAAACACTGTTGCTTGCCACTGCCTGTTGAAGTCCCCGCGCCGCTGCGCAAGTAGCCGGCAAACTCCAGGGCTTGAACGGCAAAAGGTGCGGTAAGACATGAAGCAATGAGGCCCAGCTTTATTGTTGTTTTCATGAAGCACTCCGATATTTTTATTATGTTTTTTGGTGAAGCGCCCCCGCACTCCCATACGGGGGATGCAGCGGGTCTCAGTCCTTGAGGTGCAGCACAAACGATTCATACGGGCGCAACACCACCGTGCTCGAACGCAACGGGCAGTCGGGGTAATTGCTGATCAGCAGGCGTTGCTCGTTCGCCGCACTGATGACGCCTTCCGGCAGTTGGATTTCGCAGGGTGTGCCGTAGAAGTTGTTGAGTACCAACAAGCGCTCGCCATCGCCTTCGCGCAGATACGCCCAGACCTGGAGGTGGTCTTGCAGCAGTTGGCGATAAACGCCCTCCTGGATCAGCGGCTCGTGACGACGCAACGCAATCAGCGCGCGGTAGTGATGCAGCACCGAATCGGGGTCATCCAGCTGGCTTTCGACGTTGATCTGCGCCGCGTTGGCCGGGATGCCGATCCACGGTTCACCGCTGCTGAAACCGGCATTGGCCTGGGTGTTCCATTGCATTGGCGTGCGGCTGTTGTCGCGCGACTTCTGCATGATCGCCGCCATGCTCGACGCCTCGGACTCACCGGCATCACGCTTGAGGCGGAAGATGTTCAGGGTCTCGACATCGCGGTACTGCTCAATCTTGTCGAAACCCGGGTTGGTCATGCCCAGCTCTTCGCCCTGGTACACATACGGCGTGCCCTGGAGAAAATGCAGTGCAGTGGCGAGCATCTTGGCCGAGACCACGCGGTACTCGCCGTCGTTACCAAAACGCGAGACCACTCGCGGCTGATCGTGGTTACACCAGAACAGCGCGTTCCAGCCGCCACCGGCCTGCATGCCCAGTTGCCAGTCGGAAAAAATCTGCTTGAGCTGCAGGAAGTCGAAGTCGGCCTTCACCCACTTTTGCAGGTTCGGGTAATCGACTTTCAAGTGATGAAAGTTGAAGGTCATCGACAGCTCTTTGGACGCCGGATTCGAATAACGAATGCAGTGCTCAAGGCTGGTGGACGACATCTCGCCGACGTTGATCAGGTCGTGCCCTTCGAAGACTTCACGGTGCATTTCCTGCAGGTACTCATGCACGTTCGGGCCGTCGGTGTAGAAGCGGCGGCCATCGGTGTTGTCTTCGGGGAAATCGGCAGGCTTGGAGATCAGGTTGATCACGTCCAGGCGGAAGCCACCCACGCCTTTGTCACGCCAGAAGCGCATCAACTGGTACACCTCGGCGCGCACGTTGGGGTTGTCCCAATTGAGGTCGGCCTGGGTATGGTCGAACAGGTGCAGGAAGTACTGGCCGGTTTGCGCCTCGTATTCCCAGGCCGAGCCGCCGAACTTGGATTGCCAGTTGTTCGGCTGGTCGCGCCAGATATAGAAGTCGCGGTACGGGTTGTCGAGGCTGCTGCGCGCCTGCTGGAACCACTCATGCTCGATGGAGGTGTGGTTGACCACGATATCGAGCATCAGCTTGATGCCGCGCTTGGCCGCTTCGCTGATCAGCAGGTCGCAATCGGCCATGGTCCCGTAGCTGGGGTCGATGGCGTAGTAGTCGCTGATGTCGTAGCCGTTGTCGCGTTGCGGCGAGCGCAGGAACGGGGTGATCCACAGGCAATCCACGCCCAGCCACTTGAGGTAATCGAGTTTGTCCACGATGCCCAGCAGGTCACCGGTGGCGTTACCCGCGTGGCTGTGGAAGCTTTTGGGGTAGATCTGGTAGATCACCGAGTCTTGCCAGTCTTGCATGGTGGGTTCCTTCAATTGAGTTGTGTGCTGGCTTTGAGGGCCTCATCGCGGGCAAGCCCGGCTCCCACTTTGATGTGTGAACACATTCAAATGTGGGAGCTGGCTTGCCTGCGATAGCGATCGATCAAGCGACGCGATACCCCGGCCGCACAATCTTCATGCTCAACGCACAGGTCAGAACAAACGGCACGACCATGGCGATGACCATCCCGATCACAAAACTGGGGATGAACTGCGGAATGATCGAAATAAACCCAGGCAAGCCACCCACGCCGATGGCCGAGGCCGTCACCTTGTTCAGCGACAGGAAAATGCTGCCCAGCGCCGAGCCGAGCAGTGCGGCATAGAACGGAAATTTGAAGCGCAGGTTCACGCCGAACATCGCCGGTTCCGTGATACCGAAGTAAGCGGAAATCGCCGAGGTCGAGGCCATGCTTTTGTCCCGCGCGTTGCGGGTCATGTAGAACACGCCCAGTGCGGCGCTGCCCTGGGCCAGGTTGGACATCACGATCATCGGCCAGATAAAGGTGCCGCCCTGGGTGGAGATAAGTTGCAGGTCCACGGCGAGGAACATGTGGTGCATGCCGGTGATCACCAGCGGCGCGTACAACAGGCCAAAAATCGCCCCGCCAACCATCGGCGCCAGGTCAAACAGGGTGACCACACCTTCGGTAATCAGGATGCCGAGGTGACGGGTCACCGGGCCGATGATGGCAAGCGCCAACACGCCGGTGACGACGATGGTGGTGATCGGCACCACGAGCAGTTGGATGGCGTTTGGCACGCGTGCCCGCAGCCATTTCTCGATCACGCTCATCACATAGGCCGCCATCAGGATCGGCAGGATCTGCCCCTGATAACCCACCTTCTCAATCTTGAACCAACCGAAAATATCGAAGTACGGCAGGCTCTGACCATCGAGCCCGGCCACCGCCTTGCCGTAGTTCCAGGCGTTGAGCAAGTCCGGGTGCACCAGCATCAGGCCAAGCACAATGCCGAGGATTTCGCTGCCGCCGAAGCGCTTGGCCGCCGACCAGCCCACCAGCGCCGGCAGGAACACAAACGAGGTGTTGGCCATCAGGTTGATCAGGCTCCACAGGCCATCCAGGTTCGGATACGCCTCCAGCAGCGTCTGGCCCTCGATGAACATGCCCTTGGCGCCCATCAGGTTATTCACGCCCATCAGCAGGCCGGCGATGATCAGCGCGGGCAGGATCGGCATGAACACGTCGGAGAACACACGCACCAGACGCTGCATGGCGTTGGTCTTGTCGGCGCCCTTCTGCTTGACGTCAGCGATGGTCGAAGCCGCAAGACCCGTCTGCTCACGCAGGGCGGCATAGACCTTTTCCACTTCGCCGGGGCCGATCACCACTTGGAACAGGCCGCCGGTGAAGAACGAGCCCTTGACCAGATCGACCTGGTTCAACGCGCTGCTGTTGACCAGGCTCGGGTCCTTGAGCGCCAGGCGCAGGCGGGTCACGCAGTGGGCGGCTTGCTCAAGGTTGTCGCTGCCCCCGAGGTTCTCGAGAATCTCGCGGGCAATATTGGAATAGTCGTGGCTCATGCTTGGTTTCCACTTTGGTTTTTTTATTTGGGGGCAGTCATTGGCAGCACGCCGTGGGCAAAAGTACTCGTATGTACGAGTTAAATCAATAACTCGTCTGTACGAGTTACATAAAGTTTATTTTTCTGAATTTGAAGTCAGACATTTCCCTAATTCCACGCCGGTCCAATGGACAAAGCCCACCTCTGCCACTAAGGTTCCTGCCTTGAACCCGCCGTTCACCTTCATCAAGCCGGGCACAGAGCCATCCCCATGAGCAAATACAACCAGATCTATACGGATCTGCTTGCCAGCATCACCACTGAACGCCTGCAACGCGGTACGCGCCTTCCCTCTGAAACCGAACTGATGGACGCCTACCAGGCCAGCCGTGGCACGGTGCGCCGCGCCATCGAGCAGTTGCAGGAGCGCGGTTTTGCGCAAAAAATCCACGGCAAGGGCACGTTTGTGTTGTCGCCCAACCCCATTGAGTTCCAACTGGGCGGCATCGTCAGCTTCCACGAAACCCACGCCGACCTGGGTGACGACGTACGCACCGAGGTGGTCGAATTCAGCCAGTTCCCGCTGGAAGGCTCGCTGCTGCAACACATCGAAGCCGCGCCCGGCGCTCTGATTACCCGCATCAAACGGGTACGGCGCATCGGCGGCAAACGCGTGATCCTGGACATCAACCACTTTGTGGCTGACCTGATCCCCGGCCTGGACCGCGACATCGCCGAGCAGTCGATCTATGCGTTTATCGAACAGACGCTGGAGCTGCAGATCAGTTATGCGCAGCGCACCATCGAAGCCCTGCCGCGCAGCAAGGACGACCAGGCGCATCTGGATCTGGATGGGCAAAGCCATGTGATTGTGGTGAGCAACCAGACGTTTTTGCAGGATGGCAGGCAGTTCGAGTACACCGAGTCGCGGCATACGTTGGATAAGTTTTATTTTTCGGATATTGCGCGGCGCTAAAGCCGAAAGAAGATCAAATGTGGGAGCGGGCTTGCCCGCGATGGCGTCCTGTCAGTTATCGATGTGTTGCCTGATAGGCCCTCATCGCGGGCAAGCCCGCTCCCACACTTCGATCAGTGTTGTTTGATCTGGCGTATTCCAGAAACACAAAACCCCGGCACATGGCCGGGGTTTTGTTATTCAGCATTCACCTGCTAGCGCAGGATCACTCCCACTCAATCGTCGCCGGCGGCTTGCTCGACACGTCATACGTCACGCGCGAAATACCTTCGATTTCATTGATGATACGGCCGCTGACAGTCTCCAGCAGCTCGTACGGCAGGTGTGCCCAACGCGCGGTCATGAAGTCGATGGTCTCTACGGCACGCAGCGCAACAACCCACGCGTAACGACGGCCATCACCCACAACACCCACCGATTTCACCGGTTGGAACACCACGAACGCCTGGCTGACCTTGTGGTACCAGTCGGCCTTGCGCAGTTCTTCGATGAAGATGTGGTCGGCGCGACGCAGCAGGTCGGCGTATTCCTTTTTCACTTCACCCAGGATGCGCACGCCCAGGCCCGGGCCTGGGAATGGGTGGCGGTAGACCATGTCGTACGGCAGGCCGAGTTCCAGGCCCAGGCGGCGGACTTCGTCTTTGAACAGTTCGCGCAGTGGTTCTACCAGCTTGAGGTTCATCTCCTCCGGCAGGCCACCCACGTTGTGGTGGGACTTGATCACGTGAGCCTTGCCGCTCTTGGCGCCAGCCGACTCGATCACGTCAGGGTAGATGGTGCCCTGGGCGAGGTACTTGATGTTGTCCAGTTTGTTGGACTGGGCATCAAACACGTCGATGAAGGTGCGGCCGATGATCTTGCGCTTCTTCTCTGGGTCGCTTTCGCCCGCCAGGTTGTTGAGGAACTGGTCCTCGGCGTTGGCGCGGATCACCTTGACGCCCATGTTCTCAGCGAACATGGCCATCACTTGCTCGCCTTCGTGCAGGCGCAGCAGGCCATTGTCGACGAACACGCAAGTCAGCTGGTCGCCGATGGCTTTGTGCAGCAGCGCGGCAACCACGGAGGAGTCAACGCCGCCGGACAGGCCGAGCAATACGTTGTCGGTACCCACCTGGGCACGCACGTTGGCGATGGCGTCTTCAGCGATTTTCGACGGGGTCCACAGGGCTTCGCATTGGCAGATGTCGAGGATGAAGCGCGACAGGATACGGCCGCCTTGCTTGGTGTGGGTCACTTCCGGGTGGAACTGCACGCCGTAATAGCCGCGCTCGTCGTTGAACATGCCGGCAATCGGGCAGCTCGGGGTGCTGGCCAGGATGTGGAAGTCTTCCGGCATCTTGGTGACCTTGTCACCGTGGCTCATCCACACGTCGAGGCCGAACAGGCCGTCGGCGTCGATGTGGTCTTCGATGCCGTCCAGCAGGCGGCTCTTGCCGACCACGTCGACACGGGCATAACCGAATTCACGCAGTTCGGAACCTTCAACCTTGCCGCCCAGTTGCTCGGCCATGGTCTGCATGCCGTAGCAGATACCGAAGACGGGCACGCCCAGGTCGAATACGGCTTGCGGGCAACGCGGGCTGTTGGCTTCGTGCACGGACTCGGGGCCACCGGCAAGGATGACGCCTTTCGGTGCGAATTCGCGGATCGCTTCGTCGTCCATGTCGAACGGGTGCAGTTCGCAGTACACGCCGATTTCACGCACGCGGCGGGCGATCAGTTGGGTGTACTGGGAACCGAAGTCGAGGATCAGGATGCGGTGGGCGTGAATGTCGAGGGCCATGAAGTCAGTCTCGTCTAATGAATCAGAAACAACTCGGGGCTGAAAGAACAGCCCCGGTTACTTAACGTTTTGCTGGAAGCCTCAACCTACGCGGTAGTTCGGCGCTTCCTTGGTGATCTGCACGTCGTGGACATGGGATTCAGCCATGCCGGCGCCGGTGATCCGTACGAACTCTGGCTTGGTGCGCATTTCTTCGATGTCGGCGCTGCCGGTGTAGCCCATCGAGGAACGCAGGCCGCCCATCAATTGATGGATGATCGCGCTCAGGGTGCCTTTGTACGGCACACGGCCTTCGATGCCTTCCGGTACGAGCTTCTCGGCGCCTGCCGAGGAGTCCTGGAAGTAACGGTCGGAAGAGCCCTGCGCCTGGGACATGGCGCCCAGCGAACCCATGCCGCGGTAAGCCTTGTACGAACGGCCCTGGAACAGTTCGATCTCGCCTGGTGCTTCTTCGGTACCGGCGAACATCGAGCCCATCATCACGCAGGAAGCACCGGCTACGATGGCCTTGGACAGGTCACCGGAGAAACGGATGCCGCCGTCGGCGATCAACGGAACGCCCGTGCCTTCAAGGGCAGCGGCGACGTTGGCGATGGCGCTGATTTGCGGCACGCCTACACCGGCGACGATACGCGTGGTGCAGATGGAGCCAGGGCCGATACCGACCTTGACCGCATCGGCGCCGGCTTCGGCCAGGGCCTTGGCAGCTGCGCCGGTGGCGATGTTGCCGCCGATAACCTGTACGTCAGGGAAATTCTGTTTGACCCAGCGAACGCGGTCGATCACGCCTTTGGAGTGGCCGTGGGCAGTGTCGACCACCACCACGTCAACACCGGCTGCCACGAGGGCCGAAACGCGATCACCGGTGTCTTTACCGGTGCCGACCGCAGCGCCGACGCGCAGACGACCTTGGTCATCCTTGCTGGCCAGCGGGTAAGCCTTGGCTTTTTCGATGTCGTTGACGGTCATCATGCCTTTGAGGGCGAATTTGTCGTCGACGATCAACACGCGCTCGATGCGGTGCTTGTGCAGCAATTCGCGCACATCGTTCTTGTCGGCGCCTTCCTTGACAGTAACGAGGCGCTCTTTAGGCGTCATCACTTCACGGACGGTGACTTCAAGACGGTTCTCGAAACGCACGTCACGGGAAGTGACGATGCCGACCAGGTCGCCATCGTGCAGTACCGGAACGCCGGAGATGTTGTGCAGGCGGGTCAGGTCGAACAGATCACGCACGGTGGCGTCGGCTTCGATGGTGATTGGATCTTTCACCACACCGGCTTCGTAACGCTTGACCTTGCGCACTTCGGCAGCTTGCTGCTCGATGGTCATGTTCTTGTGGATGATGCCAATGCCGCCTTCCTGAGCCATGGCGATTGCCAAACGGGCTTCAGTGACGGTGTCCATGGCAGCGGAAACCAGAGGAATATTCAGCTCGATGCCACGGGTTAGGCGGGTCTTGAGACTGACTTCGTTAGGAAGCACCTCGGAATAACCGGGCACTAGGAGAATGTCGTCGAATGTCAGAGCTTCTTGGCTGATACGCAGCATCGCGGGGGCTCCCGAGCGGGAAAATGGAAGCGCGCCATTATATACATGCACCCTGTCGGGCTCAATGTAAAACTCTGACAAACTTGGTAATACTGATAGATGGATAAAACCTGCAGCGCTAGATCGTTCCCACGCTCCGCGTGGGAATGCCGCCAGGGACGCTCCGCGTCCGGGGTCTTGCGCAATGGTGACGCGGAGCGTCACGGGATGCATTCCCACGCAGGAGCGTGGGAACGATCAGGTTAAAGCTCGACTTTGACCCAACTCATCTTCTGGTCCAGCCAGTCGGCAAATTCGTCGATAAAGCTCTGCTTGAATCCCGCTTCCGCCCAGTTGTTGAAGATGAAACCCAGGTTGGAGAAGCCGCATTCCTGCAGGAACAGAAACCCATTGATGTCATCTTCATGCCCACACAACGGGCAAGTGAAGTTATCGGTGTGGCCGGGCATCCAGTCTTCCAGGCTTTCGAACAGCGCCTCGCCGACTTCTTTAAGGCACTCCGGGCAGCCGGCCTCTTCGAGAAAGCCCTTGGCCGGCGTGTAGATGCAGCGCTTGTAGATGATCTCCAGGCCATTGATCGGCTCGTTGAACGGCAGCGCTTCGGGGTGCAGCACCACGGCGCGGGCGCCGTCGGCCAGGGCGTAGGCCATGCGGTTGCCGGTGCGCCCGCAGGTGGTCAGCTCTTCCTTGATGATGTTCTTGCGCACCAGCCAACGCACGATGGCCCGGGCGCGGGGTTCGTGGACGGGCAAGGTGGAGATTTTGGGGACAAGGATGCTTTGGGAGTTCATGGTGCTTGGGAGCCCTGCGGTGTGGCGACTGCCGACATCGCGGGCAAGCGCGGCTCCCACATTTGGAATGCATTCACCTGTGGGAGCTGGCTTGCCTGCGATGAGGCCTTGAAGCCTGGCAGCTTAATCCCTGCCCCACACAGGTCAAGTGCTCAAATACCGCCCAATCAATGCAATCCCACTGGCCAACACCAACCAAGTCACCAAGCGCACAAAGGCTTCGCGGGACATCCGCATCGTCAACCTGCGCCCACACCACAGCCCCAGGGCCATCGCCGGCAACAGGCACAGCGCCAACAACAGCAACGGCAAGTCCGCATACACCCCGGCAATCAGGAACAGACTCAAGCGCACCACCGTGCTGCAACTGATCAACGCACTTTGCGTGGCCCGCGCCGTATCCTTGGGCAAACGGCTGTTGAGGTAGATCGCATATAAAAAGCCGCCGCTGCCGAACAGCGCACCAAACAGGCCGCCGACGGTGCCCATTGGAATCGACCAACCTTTGGAAAGCTGAGTGGGCCGCGCCTTCACCGACAAGCTGTAGATCGCATAGGCGCTGATAAACACCCCCATCAGCAGCAACAGCAGATCCGAATGCAGGTTGAGCAGAAAGATCACACCCAGCGTACAACCGATGGCCATGCATGGCAGCAACCGCAGCAGCTCGGGCTTGTTCACGTCTCGCCGCGATTGCAGCAGATTGCCAAAGGCCGCGACAAAATCCAGCAGCACCAGCAGCGGGATGATCTTCGACAGCGGCATAAACACAATCAGGATCGGCCCCGCCACCAGCGCCGTGCCAAAGCCTGCAATACCGAAGACGATATAGGCCAGCACCACACCCAGGCCGATGACCAGCCAATCGACACCACTGAACGACCACTGGCTCATCAGCTCAACCGGGCTCATGTCGTATTCCTTGAAAGAGATAACCAACACTTTAGCCATCGCCGAGTGTTGCGACTAATATCTTCAAAGCCATCCACTTATCTTGAAAAGGCATGACAAGTGATCTCGACCCGCCAACTGCGCTACTTCGTAGAGATCGCCGACAGCGGCAGCTTCAGCGCCGCCGCCGAGCGTTTGTTCGTGGCGCAATCGGCCCTGAGCCGCCAGATCAAGGCGCTGGAAACCCAGCTGCAAACCCCTTTGTTTGAACGCACCGCGCGCCAGCCCCGGCTGACGGCGGCGGGCGAAGCCTTTTACCCGAGGGCGCGCAACCTGCTGAGCGAGCTGCTCAAGGCCAGCGAGATGGCCACCCTGGTTGGCAAGGGTCAGCTTGGCACCCTGCGCCTGAGCCATTCGAGCACCGTGCCGATGAGCGGGCCATTGCTGCACGGCATCAGCACCTGGCTGCAGCGTTGCCCCGGCGTATCGATGGATATCGTCAAACTGTCTTCCGAGGCGCAACTTGAAGAAATTGCCGACGGGCGCCTGGAAGTCGGCCTTTTACGGTTACCGGTGCTGCGACAGCGCGAAGGCGTGCGCGTGGTGCCTTTATATAGCGAACAACTGTTGCTGGCTGTGCCGCCCAATCACTCGCTGGCCCGCAGTAATAACCCGATCGAACTGGAGCAACTCAAGGACGAAGCGTTTATCTCGATCCCCCATCCCAAACGCGGCGGCCTGAGTTATCTGTCGGCCGAGCTGTGCATGCGTGCAGGATTTTTCCCCAAGGCGGCGCGAGTGATGTCGCGCAAAACCACGCAGTTGCAACTGATCCAGGCCGGATTCGGTATTGCCTTGTTACCAAAATCCATGCAGGACATTGCCCCCGCCAACCTGCACTTTTTGCCCCTGGCCGACCCGGACTGCCTCAGCACCGTGGCCTTGGCCTGTGCGCAGAAGCCAAGCGCGCTGGTGGAGCAATTCTGCCAAACCTTGCGCGAATGCCTATAAACTGCCGCCCATGATTAAAGATCCTTTTGCCCGCTTGGGCCTGGACCGCGAAGTCCTGACTGTCAGCCAGCTCAACGGCCGCGCGCGGGTGTTGCTGGAAGACGTGTTCACCAATATCTGGGTCGAAGGCGAGATCTCCAACCTCGCCCGCCCGGCATCCGGCCATGTGTATTTCACCCTCAAGGACAGCGGCGCCCAAGTGCGTTGCGCGCTGTTTCGCAACAATGCCGCTCGAGTACGCCAGGCGTTGAAAGACGGTTTGGCGGTGAAAGTGCGCGGCAAGGTCTCGCTGTTTGAGGGCCGTGGCGACTACCAACTGATCCTCGACACCGTGGAACCTGCCGGCGATGGCGCGCTGCGTTTGGCCTTTGACGCGTTGAAGGAAAAGCTCAGCGCCGAAGGCCTGTTCAGCGCGGAGCGCAAGGTGCCGCTGCCGGCGCACCCTCGGCGCATTGGGATTATCAGCTCGCCGACGGGCGCGGTGATTCGCGACATCATCAGCGTGTTCCGTCGTCGTGCGCCGAACGTTGAACTGACACTGATCCCCACCGCCGTACAGGGCCGCGAAGCCATCCCGCAGATTGTGCGCGCGCTGAAACTGGCGGATGCGCGCGGTTTCGACGCGTTGATCCTGGCCCGAGGCGGCGGTTCGCTCGAAGACCTGTGGTGCTTCAATGAAGAGGCAGTGGCCCGCGCGGTGGATGCTTGCGTGACGCCCATCGTCAGCGCCGTCGGCCATGAAACCGACGTGTCGATCTGCGACTTTGTGGCGGACGTACGCGCCCCCACGCCCTCCGCCGCCGCCGAATTGCTCGCACCAGATGCCAGCCACCTGGTGCGCCAAGTCGAAAACCTGCACCGCCGCCTGGTGATGCTGATGCGCAACCGCCTGAGCCATGATCGCCTGCGCCTGGAAGGCATGGCCCGCCGCCTGCGTCACCCTGGCGAACGTCTGCGCCAGCAAGCCCAGCGTTTGGACGACCTGGACATGCGCCTGCGCCGCGCCTTCGAGCGCAGCCTCAATACCCGTCGCGAACGCCTGATCCGCCTCGAAACCCGCCTCGCAGGCCAACACCCCGGCCGTCAACTGGCGTTGCTGCGCCAGCGCCTCGATAGCCTCGCAGAACGCCTGCCCCGCGCCATGCGCGAAGGCCTTAAGGCACGCCGCCTGCAACTGCAAAGCCAGGTGCAGACGTTGCAGGTGGTCAGTCCGCTTGCGACTCTGGGCCGTGGCTACAGCATCCTGCTGGACGAGCGCGGCCAGGCGATCCGCAACGCCGCGCAAACCCACACCGGCCAACGCCTGACCGCGCGGCTCGGCGAAGGCCAATTGCAGGTGCGGGTGGAAGATAACCACCTGACGCCCGTCACCCTTTCGTTACTGGATTGATTGATGCCACGTTTATTTAGCCTGCTGATGCTCTTGTGCCTGACCTTCAACGCCCACGCCGACAGCTACATCACGCGGTTGCTGAACAAGCCGGTGCCGGGTGGCGTCGCGGTGATTGACCTGGGCACTTCAACGGCCGCGCCTAAAGCCACCTACCAGAACCGGCCGGTGCTGGTGGTCAAGGAGCAGAACAACTGGCTGGCGATTGTCGGGATCCCGCTGACCGTCAAACCCGGTACCGAGCGCATCACCAGCGGCGGGCAGAACTTGCCGTTTGTGGTGGGCTTCAAGAAATACCCCGAACAGCACATCACCTTGAAAAACAAAAGCCAGGTGAACCCGGCCCCGGCGCAACTCAAGCGCATCGAGGGCGAACTGGCCGTGCAGCTCAAGGCTTACCGCAGCTTCAGTCCGAACACACCGAGCAACCTGCTGCTGGACAAACCGGTCAACGGGCCACTGTCGAGCAAGTTCGGCGTGCGCCGCTTCTTTAATGGCGAGGAACGCAACCCGCATTCGGGCCTGGACTTTGCCGTGGGCGCGGGCACGCCGATCAAGACGCCGGCGGCGGGCAAGGTGATCCTCACCGGCAATTACTTCTTCAACGGCAACACCGTGTTCGTCGACCATGGCCAGGGCTTTATCAGCATGTTCTGCCATATGTCGAAGATCGACGTAAAAGTTGGCGACCAACTGGCACGCGGCGCGGTGGTAGGCAAGGTCGGTTCCACGGGCAGGGCGACCGGGCCGCACATGCATTGGAACATCAGCCTTAACGATGCGCGGGTTGACCCGGCGATCTTTATTGGCGCGTTCCAGCCCTGATAAAAATATTCAACCTACCGGCCTCATCGTGGCATAGGTATCTACACAACTTTTAAAAGCAGCCTATTTCTCCTGTGGCGAGCAGGCTTGTCCTGCGTTGGGCTGCGAAGCAGCCCCAAAAACAGACGCTGAGTACTTTCAGCAAAATTGCCGTGCCTTTACTGGGGCCGCTTCGCAGCCCAACGCAGGACAAGCCTGCTAGCCACAACAGCCCACCTGCCACAGACTTCGTGTTAACCGGTTGTGTAGATACCTATGCTCATCGCGGGCAAGCCTGGCTCCCACAGGTGAACGCGATTCCCTGTGGGAGCCGGGCTTGCCCGCGATGACGCCAGGCCTGCCAGCCCAATTGCGCGCCCGATAAGTACCGCGCAATAAAAAGAAACCCCACACTCAATAACCGACACAAAATATCGAATCCCAGCCAAATATCAGAACTTATCTCAATTTTTCCCGACTGCTTGCCATCTTTCACCCCTGCGGTTAGGGTTGAGCTTATGAAAACCTCTCACACCCTCATTCAGCTCCGCCAGCACCGCAGCCTGTGCCTCGTCAGCGCACGACTGCCAGGCTGAATCGATCTGCCTCGTCCCAAGCTTCGCCCCCAATAACAGTTTTACGGCAGGCCGCCTTTTCTCGGCCCCTACTACAAAGGATTTCCCGATGAGCATGCTCAAAGACCCGTCTTCGAAGTACCGCGCGTTCCCGACCATCGATATCCCGGACCGCACGTGGCCGTCGAAGACCATCACTGAAGCGCCGATCTGGTGCAGCTCCGACCTGCGTGATGGCAACCAGTCGCTGATCGAGCCGATGGACGCCGCGAAAAAGCTGCGTTTCTGGAAGACCCTGGTGTCTGTAGGCGTGAAGGAAATCGAGGCCTCGTTCCCAGCCGCGTCGCAAACCGACTTCGACTTCGTGCGCACCTTGATCGAAGACAACCACATCCCCGCGGACACCACCATCCAGGTGCTGACCCAGGGCCGTGAAGACCTGATCGCACGTACTTTCGAATCCCTGCGCGGCGCTAAAAAGGCCATCGTGCACTTGTACAACGCCACATCGCCGTCGTTCCGCCGCATCGTGTTCAACCAGGACAAAGATGGCATCAAGGCCATCGCGGTCAACGCGGCCAAGCTGTTCGTCAAATACGCCGCCCAGCAGCCGGAAACCCAGTGGACTTTCGAGTACTCCCCAGAGACCTTCAGCGCCACGGAGCTGGAGTTCGCCAAGGAAGTGTGTGATGCGGTGATCGAGGTATGGAACCCGACGCCAGAGCACAAGATGATCCTCAACCTGCCGGCCACGGTTGAATGCGCGACACCCAACATCTATGCCGACCAGATCGAGTGGTTCGGCCGCCATATCAACCGTCGTGACAGCGTGATCATCAGCCTGCACACCCACAACGACCGCGGCACCGGCGTGGCTGCTACCGAGCTGGGCCTGATGGCCGGCGCTGACCGTGTCGAAGGCTGCCTGTTCGGCAACGGCGAGCGTACCGGTAACGTCGATCTCGTGACCGTAGCCTTGAACATGTACACCCAAGGCCTCGACCCGCAGCTGGACTTTTCCGATATCGATGGCGTGCGCAAAGTCGTCGAGGAGTGCAACCAGATTCAGGTGCACCCACGTCACCCGTACGTCGGCGACCTGGTGCACACCGCTTTCTCCGGCTCCCACCAGGACGCAATCCGCAAGGGCTTTACCCAGCAGAAAGCCGACGCGCTGTGGGAAGTGCCGTACTTGCCGATCGACCCGGCGGATATCGGCCGCAGCTACGAGGCGGTGATCCGCGTAAACAGCCAGTCGGGCAAAGGCGGCATCGCCTACCTGCTGGAGCAGGAGTACGACATCAGCTTGCCACGCCGCATGCAAATCGAGTTCAGCCAAGTGGTACAGGCCGAGACCGACCGCGTGGGCCTGGAGATGACTGCACCACAGATCTACGCCTTGTTGCAGCGTGAATACCTGCAAGCCAACACCCCGTACGCGCTGGTCAGCCATCGCCTGCAGGAAGAAAACGGCAATAGCACCGTGGAAGTGGAAGTCTCGGGCAAGGGCCAGGGCGAAACCAACCTGCGCTGGAACGGCAAGGGCTACGGCACTTTGGAAGCGCTGGTTGCGGCGCTGCCGATCAAGGTTGAGATCATGGACTACAACGAACACGCGATCGGCGCCGGTACCCATGCCAAGGCGGCGGCTTACATCGAGCTGCGCGTGAACGGCGAGCGTCCGGTGCATGGTGTGGGGATTGATGAAAATATCACCACGGCGAGCTTCAAGGCGGTGTTCAGTGCGCTGAACCGCTCGTTGAGCCAGCTGGAAGCGAAGGCGGCGTAAGCGCTGTCGCGGTAATGCAAAAGGCCCCTGGGTGAGAATCCAGGGGCCTGATCGTTCCCACGCTCTGCGTGTGAATGCCTGCGGTGACGCTCTGCGTCACAACTCTGAAAGCGGACGCAGAGCGTCCGGGGCTGCATTCCCACGCGGAGCGTGGGAACGATCTGTAGGGCCCCATCGCGGGCAAGCCCGGCTCCCACATTTGGAATGCATTCACCTGTGGGAGCGGGCTTGCCCGCGATAGCGGTCTGTCAGACAAACTGAAACCTATCGGCATCCAGATTCGCTGGAAATTTTTCGCGATACATCGCCAACTCTGCCGCATTCAGGCACACCTGAAACACCCCGTCCGCCTCCCCCGCACTCAGCAAGGTCTCACCCTGGAAGTCCAGCACCTGGCTGTCCCCGGTGTAGGCAAAGCCCTTGCCATCGGTACCCACCCGATTGACTGCCGCCACGTAACACAGGTTCTCGATAGCCCGTGCCGGCAGCAAGCGGTTCCAGTGCTGACGCCGCGCACCTGGCCAGTTCGCGGTGTACAGCAGCAGGTCAGTGTCCTGGGCATCACGGCTCCACACCGGGAAGCGCAAGTCGTAGCAAATCAACGGGCGTATACGCCAACCCTTCAACTCGAACTGTACCTGGCGCTCGCCGGGCGTGTAATGGTCGTGCTCGCCAGCCATACGGAACAGGTGACGCTTGTCATAGTGCAACACTTCCCCGTCCGGGCGTGCCCATAGCAGACGGTTACGGTGGCTGCCGTCGGCTGCCTGGATGATCACGCTGCCGGTGATCACCGCGTTGTACTTCGCCGCCTGGGCTTGCAGCCAATGATGAGTCGGGCCATGTTCCGGCTCGGCAAGGGTTTGCGACTCCATGGAGAAACCGGTGGTGAACATCTCCGGCAGTACAATCAGGTCGGCGCCTTTGGCCTGCTCCAGCAACAACTCGAAATGTTCGAGGTTGGCCTGACGGTCATGCCATACCAGGCTGGTCTGGACCAAGGCAATATTCAGGTCGGGTAATGCAGTCAAATCACGCATAGTTTCTCCGCCGCGTGTTGCAGCGTCTCCTCGCGTTTGGCAAAGCACAGGCGCACCAGGCGCTGGCCTTGCGGCGGGCTCTGATAGAACACCGAGACGGGGATGGTCGCCACGCCGTGTTCGCGGGTCATCCACAGTGACATGGCGACGTCATCCAGGTCGGGGCGAATCTGCGAGTAATCCACCAGTTGGAAGTAAGTGCCGGCCACCCGGGTAAAGCTGAAACGCGACGGCGCCAGCAGGTCGCAGAACAGGTCGCGCTTGGCCTGATAAAAGGCCGGCAATTGCTCGACGTGTTCCGGGTGTTCGGCCATGAAGTCAGCCAAAGCGTACTGCAAAGGGGTCACGCCGCAAAAGTTGACATATTGATGCACCTTGCGCAGCTCGGCGGTCAGGGCCGGGGGTGCGACCACGTAGCCGGTTTTCCAGCCAGTGACGTGGTAGGTCTTGCCGAAGGAGCTGACCACAAACGCCCGCTGATACAACTCTTCGTGGGCCAGCACGCTGACATGGGGCACGCCATCGAACACCAAATGCTCATACACCTCATCACTGACCAGGTAGATATCACGGTCGCGGATCAGTTCAGCCAATTGGTCCAGCTCGGCCTGGCTGATCAACGCGCCGGTGGGGTTGTGCGGCGAGTTGAGGATGATCATGCGCGTGCGCGGTGAGAGCGCGGCCTTGACCCTGTCAAAGTCGAGCGCGAAGCCTTGCAGGCTCAATTGCACATGCACGCAACGGCCACCGGCCAGCTCGACCGACGGCTCGTAACTGTCGTAGCTGGGGTCGAACACGATGACTTCATCGCCGTTGCGGATGACCGCCTGGATCGCGCAAAAGATCGCCTCGGTCGCGCCTGGGGTGATGGTCACTTCGCTGTCGACATCCACTGTGGCGCCATAACTGCGGGCGATCTTGGCCGCCACTTGTTGGCGCAACACGGGCAGGCCGGTCATCGGTGCGTATTGGTTATGGCCGAGGGCGATATGCTTGCCTACGGCATCGAGCAAGCCTTGAGGGCCATTAAAATCGGGAAAGCCCTGGGACAGGTTGAGCGCGCCGGTTTCGGCAGCGAGTTGCGACATGGTGGTGAAAATAGTGGTGCCGACATTCGGCAGCTTGCTGGTGATCATCGGAGGCCCCTGCAGGTGAGGCCCAAGTTTTAAGCTGCCCCAAGCATCGGGTCAAGGCACAAACCACCGCGCACAAAAAAGGGCTCCAAAGGAGCCCTCTCTTGCAGCGTGTCGCTCACAACTCAAAGCGGCGCTTATTTCTTGTCGCGGCGCTTCTTGTCGGCTTTCTTGTGGTGAGTCATCAGACGACGCTTCTTGTTCACCTGACGGTCAGTCAGTGTGTTCTTGTTGCCTTCGTATGGGTTCTCGCCACCCTTGAACTCGATACGGATCGGCGTACCGACCAGTTTCAAGACACGGCGGTAGGTGTTTTCCAGGTAACGCACGTAGGACTTGGGCACCTTCTCGATCTGGTTACCGTGGATCACGATAATCGGCGGGTTGGCACCACCCAAGTGGGCGTAACGCAGTTTGATCCGACGGTTGTTGACCATCGGTGGCGCGTGCTCACCGACCGCATCTTCCAGGATCTGGGTCAGGCGGTTGGTCGGCCAGCGAGTAACCGCAGACTTGAACGAGTTCTGCACGGACGCGTAGAGGTTGCCCACGCCGGTGCCGTGCAGTGCCGAGATAAAGTGGATATCGGCGAACTCGACGAAGAACAGCCGACGTTGCAGCTCGATCTTGACGAAATCGCGCTCGCTCGGCGTCATGCCGTCCCACTTGTTGATCGCGATTACGAGGGCACGACCGGCTTCCAGGGCAAAGCCCAGCAAGTTGAGGTCGTGGTCCACCACGCCTTCGCGGGCGTCCATCACGAAGATCACCACGTTGGCGTCTTTGATCGCCTGCAGGGTTTTGACCACCGAGAACTTTTCAACTTCCTCGTGGATCTTGCCGCGCTTGCGCACACCGGCGGTGTCGATCAGCGTGTACTTCTCGTCGTTACGTTCGAACGGGATGTAGATACTGTCGCGGGTAGTACCCGGCTGGTCATACACGATGACCCGGTCTTCACCGAGCATGCGGTTAACCAGGGTCGACTTGCCGACGTTCGGACGGCCGATGATGGCGATCTTGATACCGTCTTTTTCGCTCGGGCCAGGAATGCGCTTGGCTTCCTCACCTTCGGCAACGATCTCTTCCTCGCCCTCTTCTTCCTCAGCGTCATCCTTGGGGAAGTCGCGCAGGGCGATTTCCAGCATCTGGGTGATGCCGCGACCGTGGGCACCGGCGACCGGGATCGCATCGCCCAGGCCCATCGGGCTGAATTCGGCACGGGCCGCTTCAGGATCGATGTTATCGATCTTGTTGGCGACCAGATAGGAACGCTTGTTGCGCTTGCGCAGGTGCTCGCCAATCATTTGGTCGGCAGCGGTGTAGCCCGCACGGGCGTCCACCAGGAACAACACGACATCGGCTTCTTCGATAGCGAGCAGCGACTGCTCGGCCATCTTTTCGTCCATGCCATGCTCGTCACCGGAGATACCACCGGTGTCGACAATAATGTAGGAGCGCCCTTGCCACTTTGCCTCACCGTATTGGCGATCACGGGTCAGACCGGACAAGTCGCCAACGATGGCGTCACGAGTCCTGGTCAGGCGGTTGAACAAGGTGGACTTGCCGACGTTAGGTCGGCCCACCAGGGCGATTACGGGAACCATGCGGCTCTCCACTTCGTTATTTCAGAAAATACAAAAGCCGCTGCAAGGCAGCGGCTGGTGCTCGGGGCAGCATAGTCAAATGCCGCATGCCCCGCCGAAGCGGGGCCGCCTGGGTTTTACCCCAAGCATAGTTGCTTACTTGATGGTCAGGGCTTCCAGCTTGCCGCTGTTGCCAAACACGTAAAGCATGTTACCCACAACCAGCGGACGCGCACGCAGACCGTCGCTGTCGATACGCTCGCGGCCGACAAAACGACCGTCTACCTGGCTCAGCAGGTGCAGGTAACCTTCGAAGTCACCTACCGCTACGTAGCTGGAGAACACTTCCGGTGCCGACAGTTGACGGCGAGCCAGGGAGTCGTTGCTCCACAGCGCAGTGGTGGAACGCTCGTCGACACTTTCAACGGTGCCGGAAGCGAGGCTTACGTAGACGCTGCCGAACCCTTGGGCGACACCGGCGTAGCTGGAAGCATCACGCTGCCAGTTGATGCGGCCGCTTTGCAGGTCCAGCGCCGCAACACGGCCCTGGTAAGTGGCCACGTAAATGGTTTCACCCGACAGCAGCAGGCCGCCGTCGATGTCCACTACGCGGTCCAGCTCGGAGCGACCTTGCGGGATGGCCACACGGGTTTCCCAGGCCGGCACGCCGTTCTGAGTATCCAGGGCGACCACTTTACCGGTCGACAGGCCAGCAACGGCCAGGTTGTTCGTCACAATCGGACCACTGGTACCGCGCAGGGTCAACACCGCCGGGGTGCTGTCATACAACCAGCGCTGGTTACCGGTGGCGGCATCCAGGCCGATCACACGGTCATCCTGGGTCTGCACCACGACAACGTCGCCGTTGGTCGCCGGCGCTGCGAGCACTTCACTGGTCACCCGAGCGCGCCATTTCTCTTCACCCGTTGCCGAGTCCAGAGCCACCACGTCGCCTTTAAGCGTACCGATCAGCACCATGCCGTAGCCGACGCCCACACCACCGGAAACCGGCAGCTCGAGGTCTTTCTTCCACTTCACGTCGCCATTCATACGATCCATGGCCATGACAACGCCAGTGGAGTCAGTGGCCACGATGTTGTCGCCGTCGATTGCCGGCTGCAACAAGTTGTACAGGTCGCCCTGGCCGTCACCGACGGAGCGGCTCCACTGCTTTTGCAGGACCACTTCTTCCTTGAAGCTGGTCAGCTCGGCAGGAGGCAGTTCTTTTTTACTGTTGCTGCTGCAACCCGCGGCCAGAACGGCCAGAGCCAGCAATGCTGCATGTTTCCAACGGATCACGTCACGCATCCCCTTTGGCCAAGTCGTCCAGCTTGATTTGTAAGCCACCGACCGCTGCTTCATCAGACAGCGCCGCCTTGGCTTTTTGGTACGCAGCATGGGCTTCGTCGGTACGACCCAATTGGACCAACAGGTCGCCCTTGAGCTCTTCACGAGTGGCCACAAATGCCTTGTCAGCATCGCCGTCGAGCAGTTTGAGTGCTTCGTCAGCCTTGTTCTGTGCCGCCAATACCTGCGCCAGGCGCTGACGTGCGATTTCACCCAGGGTCGGGTTGGTCGGTTTGTCGGCGATGGCCTTCAGCTCGGTGGCTGCGTCATCCAGCTTGCCGGTGTCGACCGCAACTTTCGCGACGAACAGGCTGCCGTACTGGGCGTAGGTGCTACCGCCAAATTCGTTTTTCAGCTTGCCGGCAAGGTCCGCCACTTGGGCTGGATCTGGCTTGCCGTCCGGCGTCAGCGTGGTTTCCAGCAATTGCTGATAGAGGATCGAGGCGCCTTGGGACTGGTTGGCCTGATACTTGTGCCAGGCTTGCCAGCCGAACACCACCACTAAAGCCAGCAGACCGCCAGTAACCAGGGGCTTGCCGTTACGCTGCCACCAGTCCTTGAACTCGGCCAGTTGCTCATCATCAGTACTCGACACCCCAATACTCCTTAATCGCTAAATTCGGCTGTTCGACAGCTTCAACCCTGCACGACGCAGGTGGCCAAGTGCGCGGCGAGCGCATCAAAGGCAATGTTCTGTTGCTCGCCCTGGCCACGCAGGGGTTTGAAACCTATCACTTGCTGGGCCAGTTCGTCATCGCCGAGGATCAGCGCATACAGCGCGCCGCTCTTGTCGGCCTTCTTGAACTGGCTCTTGAAGCTGCCGGCGCCGGCATTGATCTGCAGGCGCAGGTTCGGCAGTTGGTCACGCACTTTTTCGCTCAGGGCCAGGGCTGCCAGTTCGGCGGCCTCGCCAAAGGCGCATAGGTACACGTCCACCTGACGGGAGATTTCTTCCGGGACCTGCTCCAGGGTTTCCAGCAGCAGGATCAGCCGCTCGATGCCCATGGCGAAACCTACGCCGGTGGTCGGCTTGCCGCCCATTTGCTCAACCAGGCCGTCGTAGCGACCACCGGCACACACGGTGCCCTGGGCGCCGAGTTTGTCGGTGACCCACTCGAACACGGTCTTGCTGTAGTAATCGAGGCCACGCACCAGTTTAGGGTTGATCACGTAGGGAATACCGGCCGCATCCAGGCGAGCCTTGAGGCCCTCGAAGTGCACGCGGGATTCGTCGTCCAGGTAGTCGGCCATTTTCGGCGCGTCGACCAGTACGGCTTGGGTGTCGGCGTTCTTGGTATCGAGGACGCGTAACGGGTTGGTTTTCAGACGGCGCTGGCTGTCTTCATCCAATTTGTCCAAGTGAGCAGACAGATACTCGACCAGGGCAACGCGATAGCGACCCCGGGATTCGCTGGTGCCCAGGCTGTTGAGCTCAAGCTCGACCGCGTCGCGGATGCCGAGCAGGCCCCACAGGCGCCAGGTCAGCACGATCAGCTCGGCGTCGATGTCAGGACCATCGAGGTTGAACACCTCGAGGCCGATCTGGTGGAACTGGCGATAACGGCCTTTCTGCGGGCGCTCGTGGCGGAACATCGGGCCGATGTACCACAACTTCTGCGGCTGGCCACCACCGGTGAGACCATGCTCGAGCACGGCACGCACGCAGGCGGCTGTACCTTCCGGACGCAGGGTCAAGGAGTCACCGTTGCGATCTTCAAAGGTGTACATCTCTTTTTCGACGATGTCGGTCACTTCACCGATGGAGCGCTTGAACAGCTCGGTGAACTCGACGATCGGCATGCGGATCTGTTTGTAACCGTAGTTATCCAACAGGCGCGCGACCGTGCTCTCGAAGTAGCGCCACAGTGGCGTCTGCTCCGGCAGGATGTCGTTCATGCCACGAATGGCTTGCAGAGACTTGCTCACATCTAATCCTTAAATTCGTTCTTAGCCGCGCGCGATCAGCGCTGCGTCAGCCGCAACCTTTTCAGCTGCTTTCTCGCGGATCAGCTTTTCCAGATGATCCACGAGATTCTCATTCGTCAGTTTCTGCGACGGCTTGCCGTCGATGTAAATCAGGTTCGGTGTACCGCCAGTCAGGCCCACATGGGCTTCCTTGGCTTCACCCGGCCCATTGACCACACACCCGATCACCGCTACATCCAGCGGCACCAGCAGGTCTTCGAGGCGAAGCTCCAGGTCGTTCATGGTTTTCACCACGTCGAAGTTCTGCCGCGAGCAGCTCGGGCAGGCAATGAAGTTGATGCCACGGGAACGCAAACGCAGGGATTTGAGAATGTCGTAGCCGACTTTCACTTCCTCTACGGGGTCTGCCGCCAGGGAGATGCGGATAGTATCGCCAATCCCTTCGGCGAGCAGCATACCGAGACCCACCGCAGATTTCACTGTGCCTGAGCGCAAACCGCCCGCTTCAGTGATACCCAGGTGCAGCGGCTGCACGATTTCCTTGGCCAACAGGCGGTAGGCTTCTACCGCCATGAACACGTCGGAGGCCTTTACGCTGACCTTGAAGTCCTGGAAATTCAGGCGTTCAAGGTGCTCGACGTGGCGCAATGCCGACTCAACCAGCGCGGCTGGGGTTGGTTCGCCGTACTTTTTCTGCAGGTCTTTTTCCAGCGAACCGGCGTTGACGCCGATACGGATGGGAATGCCACGGTCACGTGCCGCGTCCACCACGGCGCGCACACGGTCTTCGCGACCGATGTTGCCCGGGTTGATGCGCAGGCAGTCCACACCCAGCTCGGCCACACGCAGAGCGATTTTGTAGTCGAAGTGAATGTCGGCGACCAGCGGAACCTTGACCAGTTGCTTGATGCGGCCAAAGGCCTCGGCAGCGTCCATGTCCGGTACGGATACGCGCACGATGTCCACGCCGGCCGCTTCCAGACGGTTGATCTGGGCGACTGTGGCGGCAACATCATTGGTGTCGCTGTTGGTCATGCTCTGCACTGCGATAGGGGCATCGCCACCTACCGGTACGGAGCCGACCCAGATCTTGCGCGATACGCGACGTTTGATTGGAGATTCGCCGTGCATGACTATTGTCCCAACTTGAGGCGAGCAGTCTCGCCACTGGTGAACGGCGCCACGTCCACAGGCTGGCCGTTGTAGGCCACTTGCGCGCCACGGGCAAAGCCCAGACGCAGCGTCAAAGGAGGCTTGCCGCCTTGGTCAAGCGTATCTCCCTTACGCTTCAGACCGCTAAACAGCACTTTGCCATTGCCATCGGTGACTTGCGTCCAGCAGTCAGCGATGAAGGTAATCTGGATATGCCCGTCGCCGGCGATCAATGCCGGGGTGGTGGGAGGCGAAATCGCGGCCGGGGCCGGGGCCACTGGTGCGTTAGTCGCTGGGGCCTGCGCCGGAGCAGCCGGAGCAGCTGGCGTATGCGCCTGGGCAACCGGGGCAGCCGGTACGGTTGGAGCCGGCACAGCAGCGGTGGCTGCAGGTGCAGTGCCCGCTTCCGGAGTCGGTTGCTCGGTGGTAGCCGGCGCTTCCGAGGCGGCCTGCCCTTGGGCAACCGCCTGGTCTTCCGGCTCATCCAGCGGGTGAATCTGGGTGGTGCCGTCGGCGCTTTCGACTTCGACGTGCTCCATGGCGTTGCTGGTAAGGTCTTTGGTGCGTTGGGAGGCCTGGTCTTGCCACCAGACGAAACCGCCACCCACTACGGCAATCAGCAGCAACAGGCTGACAATCCGCAAAATAGTGTGGGAAACCCGTACCGGCTCCTCGATGCGGCCCAGGCCATGCACATTGCTGCCCTGGGAATCGGTGCCGGTGAACTGGTCAAATTCCTGGACCAGTACCGCCTGGTCGATGCCCAGCAACTTTGCATAGGCGCGGATATAGCCGCGGGCAAAAGTATGCCCAGGCAGCTTGTCGAACGCGCCGGCTTCCAGGTTGCCCAGGGATGTGGCGGTCAAATTGAGCTTGAGGGCCACTTCTGCCAGCGACCAACCATTGCTTTCGCGGGCCTGACGCAAGGTCTCGCCTGGGTTTACGCGATTAGCTGCTACAACTTCCGGGTGCGCCGCTTTCATCATTGCTCCGACAGGTATTGCTGATATTCCGGCGTACCGGGATAGAGTCGTTCGAGTTGCTGGCCAAACTGTGCGGCCGTGTCGCGTTCTTCATGAACCGTCGCCAGGCGCACACCGAGCAATAGACTACGTGCATTTTGCCCGCTGAGCAGGCTAAAACGCTCGTAAAAGTCACGTGCCGGCACATAATGCCTGTCTTCGTAAGACAACTCAGCCATTTCGAGTAAAGCCCGTGGCTGGCGATTGTTCAGGTGCAGGGCTTTTTCCAGTTGCTGACGACCGCTGTCGCGCAGGCCAAGGCGTATCGAGGTCACCCCAAGGTTTTCGAATACTCGCGAACGCTCAGGATAAAGGGTATCGGTACTGGCTTGCTGGAAATAGCGGGACGCCTGGTCGTAACGTTGCTGCGCAAACAGAAAACTGCCGTAGTTGTTCAGCAGCCGCGGGTCGGCAGGACGTGCGGCCAGGGCCTTGTGAAAATACGCGTCGGCCAGTTCAGGCTCGGCCTGGGCCTGGAATACCAGCGCCAGTGCGGCATTGGCATCGGCGTCGTCGCCGTCCAGCTCAAGGGCTTTTTTCAACGGCACCTTGGCCTGTTCGCTCATGCCCTGGCGCAGATAACCCAAGCCCAATTGCACATAGGCAATTCGCGCCTCGTCACGGCCTTTGCCGGTTTGCATGGGGCTGTCATGGCCCGATGAAACACAACCGGCCGCGAGACCGGTAAAAAGCAACAGCAGCGCAAGGCGCAAGGGCATAGAGGTCCTCTCTCAGATTCGATTCACAGCAATTTGCGGCAAATCTTCGGCGGCGTTAAGTTCGCGCACGGCGATATAACGCTCACTGCGGCGGGTGCGATCCATCACTTGCCCGACCAGTTGGCCACAGGCGGCGTCGATGTCTTCACCACGGGTGGTGCGCACAGTAACGTTGTATCCGGCCTGGTGCAGTTGATCCTGGAAACGACGGATGGCGTTGTTGCTCGGCCGCTCGTAGCCAGAATGGGGAAACGGGTTAAACGGAATCAGGTTGATCTTGCACGGGGTGTTCTTGAGCAGTTCGATCATTTCGACCGCGTGCTCAACTTTGTCGTTGATGTCCTTGAGCATGGTGTACTCAATGGTCAACACACGCTTTTCGCCCAGGGTCGCCATGTAACGCTGGCAAGATTCGAGCAGCATCTTAAGCGGATACTTCTTGTTGATCGGCACCAATTGGTTACGCAATGCGTCATTCGGTGCGTGCAACGACAGCGCCAGGGAGACGTCGATGTGCTTGGCCAGCTCATCGATCATCGGCACCACGCCGGAAGTCGACAGGGTCACACGGCGCTTGGAGATGCCGTAGCCGAGGTCGTCCATCATCAAATGCATGGCGGCAACGACGTTGTCGAAGTTCAGCAGCGGCTCACCCATGCCCATCATCACCACGTTGGTGATGGCACGGTCGACGGTTGCCGGGACGCTGCCAAAGGATTTGTTGGCAATCCACACCTGGCCGATGACTTCGGCGGCGGTGAGGTTGCTATTGAAGCCTTGCTTGCCGGTGGAGCAGAAACTGCAGTCCAGGGCACAGCCTGCCTGGGACGAAACGCACAAAGTGCCGCGCTTGCCCTGGGGAATGTAGACGGTCTCGACGCAGCTGCCGGACGCCACGCGCACCACCCACTTACGGGTGCCGTCGGTGGAGATGTCCTCGCTGACAACCTCGGGACCACGGACCTCAGCAATGGCCTTGAGCTTGTCGCGCAGGGCCTTGCTGACGTTCGTCATGGCGTCGAAATCGTCGACACCAAAGTGGTGAATCCACTTCATTACCTGACCGGCACGGAAACGCTTCTCCCCGATTGAGTCGAAGAATTTTTCCATTTCCTGTTGAGTCAGACCCAGCAGGTTGGTTTTAACAGTCGATGTAGTCATGGATTCACCCTCACTCTTTAAGCCGATGCTTAGCGAGCGGTTACTTCAGTAGCAGCGAAAAAGTACGAGATTTCGCGAGCAGCAGCGGCTTCGGAGTCCGAACCGTGAACAGCGTTGGCGTCGATGGACTCAGCGAAGTCAGCACGGATAGTGCCGGCAGCGGCTTCTTTAGGGTTGGTAGCGCCCATCAGCTCGCGGTTCAGAGCGATAGCGTTTTCGCCTTCCAGAACCTGAACAACAACAGGGCCGGAGATCATGAAGGCAACCAGGTCGCCGAAGAAGCCACGAGCGCTGTGCTCAGCGTAGAAGCCTTCAGCTTCAGCTTTGGACAGTTGCTTGAGTTTCGAAGCTACAACCTTCAGGCCGGCTTTTTCGAAACGAGTGGTGATCTCGCCGATGACGTTTTTTGCAACAGCGTCAGGCTTGATGATGGAGAAAGTACGTTGAACAGCCATGGTGTAACTCCAGAAACGGTAATTTACGAAAAATTAAACCCGCGAATTATACGCGGGTTATTAGGTATTGCCTAACTGCGTAAAAAGTCGGCTCAGTCGTCTGCTTCTTCGATCCACAGACCCTGAATCGCCTCCAGGACCTTTTCGCCACCCCGGTCAGGAATGTCGTCGAATTCCGGCAGCGCCATTACGAGGTCGCGCAATTTGACGAAGTTCACGGTAAGAGGATTGACCTCAGGATGAGCTTCAGCAAGTTGTATAGCGATTTCTTGTACATCAACCCATTTCAGGCTCATGACATTTCCTTGAATCAATGCGGCGCTTCGGCTGCATGGTTGAGGGAATATTTCGGAATTTCGACGGTAATGTCTTCCGTGCCGACCTTTGCCTGACAGCTTAGGCGAGAAGTCGCCTCAAGGCCCCAGGCGCGATCCAGAAAGTCCTCTTCCAGCTCGTCCGCTTCTTCGAGAGAGTTGAAACCTTCGCGAATCACGCAGTGGCAGGTCGTGCAGGCGCAGACACCGCCGCAGGCGCTTTCGATCTCGATGTGGTTGTCATGGGCAACCTCGAGGATGGACTTGCCGGTCTCAGCCTCCACAACCATACCGTCCGGGCAATGCTCGGCGTGTGGCAGAAAAATGACCTGCGGCATTAATTATTCCTCGATTTCATTCAGGTTGCGCCCGGCCAGTGCGGCTTTCACCGTCTGATCCATGCGGCGGGCGGCAAAAGCATCAGTCACTTGCGACAGGCGCTTGGTCTGCTG
Organism: Pseudomonas sp. WS 5532; assembly: GCF_012985445.1. Classification (NCBI taxonomy): domain Bacteria; kingdom Pseudomonadati; phylum Pseudomonadota; class Gammaproteobacteria; order Pseudomonadales; family Pseudomonadaceae; genus Pseudomonas; species Pseudomonas sp. WS 5532. The sequence continues at coordinate 14,776 of NZ_JAAQWK010000031.1, read as the reverse complement.
CTCGATGGCGTAACCATCGTTGCCTTTCATCAGTTCGGCCAGTTCCTGCATTTGCAGGTCGATAACCATGCGCTCTTCAGCATCCAGCAGACGCTCGCCGTCGGCTTCCAGGGCGCCCTGCACAGCTTCGAGCAGGCGCTGGGCATCGACTTGCTGCTCGCGCAGCACGCGGGCGACCTTGTCGTCACCGGCATATTGGAACGAATCCTTGAGCATCTTGGCGATTTCGCCGTCGGTGAGGCCGTAGGACGGCTTGACCTGAATGCTGGCTTCAACGCCCGAGGCCAATTCACGCGCTGCTACGCTGAGCAGGCCATCGGCGTCGACCTGAAAGGTCACGCGAATTTTCGCCGCACCCGCGACCATCGCCGGGATGCCGCGCAATTCAAAGCGCGCCAGGGAGCGGCAGTCGCTGATCAGTTCGCGCTCGCCTTGCAGCACATGAATCATCATGGCCGTCTGGCCATCTTTGTACGTGGTGAAATCCTGGGCGCGTGCGACGGGGATGGTGGTGTTGCGTGGAATCACCTTCTCCATCAGGCCGCCCATGGTTTCCAACCCCAAAGAAAGCGGGATCACGTCGAGCAGCAGCAGTTCGCCACCCTCGCGCTTGTTACCGGCAAGCGTGTCGGCCTGGATAGCAGCGCCGATGGCGACTACTTGGTCCGGGTCGATTTCTGTCAGTGGCTGGCGACCGAAAGCTTCGGCAACCGCTTCGCGAACGCGTGGGACGCGCGTCGAACCGCCGACCATGACCACTGCGGCCACGTCTTCCAGCTCGATACCGGAATCACGTACAGCCCTACGGCACGCCTTGAGGCTGCGAGCGACCATCGGTTCGATCAGCGCATCAAAGGCTTCGCGAGTCAGTTGAGCCGACCAGTTACCGTAGGAAACTTCAACAGAATCAGCGTCAGTCAGTGCTTCCTTGGCCGCACAGGCAGTTTGCAGCAGATTACGCTGCGCGCCCGGGTCCAGATCAGCCGACAAGCCAGCGCTGGTGATGATCCAGCCTGCAATGGCATGGTCAAAGTCATCGCCGCCCAAGGCGCTGTCGCCCCCGGTGGCCAGTACTTCAAACACACCGCCGGTCAGGCGCAGAATCGAAATATCAAAAGTACCACCGCCCAGGTCATAAATAGCCACCAGGCCTTCAGCGTGCTGATCCAGGCCATAGGCCACCGCCGCTGCGGTCGGCTCGTTGAGCAAGCGCAACACGTTCAGGCCCGCAAGCTTCGCGGCGTCCTTGGTGGCTTGACGCTGTGCGTCATCGAAATAGGCAGGAACGGTGATCACTGCGCCGACCAGTTCGCCGCCCAAGGTATTTTCTGCGCGCTGACGCAGCACCTTGAGGATATCGGCCGACACTTCAACCGGGCTTTTCGGGCCTTGGACGGTGTCGATGAACGGCATATGGGATTCGCCGCCAACAAAGCGGTACGGCAGCTGGTCGCCCAATTGCTTGACGTCGGAAAGACCGCGACCCATCAAGCGTTTAACCGACAGCACGGTATTCAACGGGTCACTGGACGCTGCCAGCTTGGCCGACTCACCGACTTCAGTGCGATCAGCGTGATAACGCACAGCGGAGGGCAGGATCACCTGGCCATTAGCGTCGGGCAATGGCTCGGACAGGCCGCTGCGCAAGGCAGCAACCAGGGAATTGGTGGTGCCCAGGTCAATCCCGACCGCCAGGCGACGCTGGTGTGGTTGAGGGCTTTGGCCGGGTTCGGCGATTTGCAGTAGGGCCATGGTAATCAGGTCTTATCTGTCTATCAGGCGTGCATCACGGGCAGCACTGGGTTAATCGTCGAGGCGCTCTTCTAGCTGGCGCACTTCGTAGGTGAGCTTGTCGAGGAACTGCATGCGCCGCATCAGGCGTTCGGCCTGTTCACGTTGCGCTGCATCATCCCAACAGGCTGCGAAGCTTTCATTGAGCTCATCCTGGGCCGTTTTCAGACGACGCTTGAAGACCGCGACACCGGCTATATCAGCCTCGTCCTGCAAGTCTTCGAGTTCTTCGCGCCACTGCATCTGCTGCATCAGGAAGTCCGGGTCGTGCACCGTCACTTCGATAGGCAACTCACCACCGTTCAACGCGAGCAGGTAGCGCGCGCGTTTGGGCGGGTTTTTCAGCGTCTGATAGGCTTCGTTGAGGCTGGCCGATTGCTCCAGCGCCAGGCGCTGCTCACGCTCGGAAGCGTCAGCAAAGCGGTCCGGATGCACCCCACGCGCCAACTCTCGGTAGCGCGTGGCAAGCTGCTCAAGGTCCAGCCGAAAGCTCGGCTGCAGCTCGAATAAAGCGAAATGACAAGGAGTACCCACGAATAGCCTCAGATGTTGAAGCTTTCGCCGCAGCCACATTCACCGCGCACGTTGGGGTTGTTGAACTTGAAGCCTTCGTTCAACCCTTCCTTGACGAAATCGAGTTCGGTGCCGTCCAGGTAGGTCAGGCTTTTAGGGTCGATGATCACTTTCTCGCCGTGACTTTCGAACACCTGGTCCTCTTCAACCACCTCGTCGACAAACTCCAGCACGTAGGCAAGGCCGGAACAGCCCGTGGTGCGAACACCCAGACGAATCCCCTCACCTTTACCGCGCCCATTCAGGGAGCGGCGAATGTGCTGCGCAGCCGCTTCTGTCATGCTGATAGCCATCGTTGACTCCTTACTCGTCGCCAAATGCTTAGATCAAGCCTTTCTTCTGCTTGTAGTCGCGAACGGCCGCCTTGATGGCGTCTTCGGCGAGTACGGAGCAGTGAATTTTCACTGGCGGCAGGGCCAGCTCTTCGGCCAGCTGGGTGTTGCTGATGGTGACAGCCTCATCCAGGGTCTTGCCTTTCATCCACTCGGTAGCGAGGGAGCTTGAGGCAATGGCGGAACCGCAGCCGTAAGTCTTGAACTTGGCGTCTTCGATAACGCCAGCGTCGTTGACCTTGATCTGCAGGCGCATCACATCGCCGCACGCCGGAGCGCCGACCATACCGGTGCCGACATCAGGGTCTTCCGCGTTCATCTTGCCGACGTTGCGCGGGTTTTCGTAGTGGTCGATGACCTTTTCGCTGTAAGCCATGGTACTGAATCCTCACTCATCAGGGCCGCTCTGGAACCCTGTAAAAACGCCTGCGTTTTCCGCCACGTTCTTACAGAGCTTGGGTGGCGGCTTCTATAGTTAGTGTGCCGCCCACTCGATCTTGGAGATATCGACACCGTCTTTGTACATGTCCCACAGCGGCGACAGAACGCGCAGCTTGTTGACGGCTTCGCAGACTTTCTGCGCGGCGTAGTCGACTTGCTCTTCGGTGGTGAAACGGCCGAACGTAAAGCGGATCGAGCTGTGTGCCAGTTCGTCGTTGCGGCCCAGGGCGCGCAGAACGTACGAAGGCTCAAGGGAAGCCGAGGTGCAGGCCGAACCGGACGAAACCGCCAGGTCCTTGAGCGCCATGATCAGCGACTCGCCTTCGACGTAGTTGAAGCTCAAATTCAGGTTGTGCGGTACACGGGCGGTCATGCTGCCATTGATGTACAGCTCTTCAAGGTTCTCGACCTGCTTGTAGAAGCGATCGCTCAGCGCCTTGATACGGATGTTTTCGGCAGCCATGTCTTCTTTGGCTACACGGAAGGCTTCGCCCATGCCGACGATCTGGTGAGTCGCCAGGGTGCCGGAACGCATGCCGCGCTCGTGACCGCCGCCGTGCATGGTCGCTTCGATGCGCACGCGAGGCTTGCGGCTCACGTACAGCGCGCCGATGCCTTTAGGGCCGTAGGTTTTGTGGGCAGAGAACGACATCAGGTCGACTTTCAGCTTGGACAGGTCGATGTCGACCTTGCCGGTGGACTGAGCAGCGTCGACGTGCAGCAGGATGCCTTTGGAGCGAGTCAGCTCGCCAATGGCTGCGATGTCGTTGATGGTGCCGATTTCGTTGTTCACGTGAATCACGGAAACCAGGATGGTGTCTTCACGCAGGGCCGCTTCGATCATGGCCGGCGTGACGATACCGTCGGTGGTTGGTTCAAGGTAGGTAACCTCGAAACCTTCACGCTCCAGTTGGCGCATGGTGTCGAGGACAGCCTTGTGCTCAATCTTGGTGGTGATCAGGTGCTTGCCCTTGGTCGCGTAGAAATGCGCCGCGCCCTTGATTGCCAGGTTGTCGGACTCGGTAGCACCGGAGGTCCAGACGATTTCCCGTGGGTCGGCGCCCACCAGGTCGGCGACTTGGCGACGAGCGTTCTCGACCGCTTCCTCGGCTTTCCAGCCGAATACGTGGGAACGGGAGGCTGGGTTACCGAAGTTTCCGTCAACCAGCAGGCATTCGCTCATCTTTTGCGCGACACGCGGATCAACCGGGGTGGTCGCTGAGTAATCAAGGTAAATCGGCAATTTCATGGACTTTCTCCTAAATCAGGCTGGCTGGCGTGCCGTTAGCTCTTCGGCTGTCACTCGACGGCGGACGCTTCAATCTTGTCCAGACGCGGCGCCTTGGTGTTGCAACGGCGCTGGTCCTGACGCTGGGCTACTTCTTGCACCTCACGGCGAGTCACAAGATCAGCCAAGCTGATACCACTCAAAAACTCATGGATCTGCAGGCTCAAGTCACACCACAAGTGGTGGGTCAGGCAGGTGTCGCCGGCATGGCAGTCACCCAAACCCTGGCATTTGGTGGCATCGACGGATTCGTTCACCGCGTCGATCACCTGAGCTACCTGAATGCCCTGCATATCGCGGGACAATTGATAACCGCCACCCGGCCCACGCACGCTGGAAACCAAGTTGCTACGGCGCAATTTGGCGAACAGCTGCTCGAGGTAGGACAGGGAAATGCCTTGGCGCTCGGAGATATCGGCCAGGGACACCGGCCCAGTTTGCGCGTGCAAGGCCAGGTCAAGCATGGCGGTCACCGCGTATCGGCCTTTTGTAGTCAGTCTCATGGACAAGTACCAAGGTGTTTCAGAATGGGAGCAAGTATGCGATTCCCGAGTATTTAAGTCAACTATAAGACCTAGTACTTTAGTCAGGATTACCCGTAAAAAGGGCGCGCGAATAATAGCAGGGTGGGGTGGGGACGAACAGCGGGAACCGGGCCACGACTCAATCTCAAGACCAATGGAAGCCAAATGTGGGAGCTGGCTTGCCTGCGATAGCGGTGGGTCAGCACCCCCTAAATGAGCTGGCAGACCGCTATCGCAGGCAAGCCAGCTCCCACAGAAGGTTTTATCGCGCTTAAGATTTAACCAGCCTTGGTGGTGGCAGCTTCAACCTTGATCTCGGCGAAGTCTTCTTCGCGCAGCTCAGGCAGATCTTTTGCGCAGTAGCTACTGCCCAACTCCTTCAATGCGCCGCACATACCGTCCAGCTTGCCATCCACGGCCTGCAGGTGGTCGAGCAACTGGCCAATGGCACGCGCCACCGGGTCGGGCATGTCTTCGCTGACACCGTAGGCATCGAAACCGATCTTCTCAGCCATCGCTTTGCGCTTGGCTTCCTGCTCGTCGCCGAGCTCCGGCTTGACGATGATGCGGCCGGGAATGCCCACCACCGTCGCGCCAGGCGGCACCGCCTTGGTCACCACCGCATTGGAGCCCACCTTGGCACCGGCGCCGACAGTGAACGGGCCAAGCACCTTGGCGCCCGCCCCCACCACTACGCCATCGCCCAATGTCGGGTGGCGCTTGCCTTTATTCCACGTTGTGCCACCCAGGGTCACGCCCTGATACAGCGTCACGTCATCACCGATTTCGGCGGTTTCGCCAATCACGATGCCCATGCCATGGTCGATAAAGAAGCGACGACCCACCTTGGCGCCTGGATGAATCTCGATTCCGGTCAACCAGCGCCCAAAGTTCGAAACCAGCCGTGCCAGCCATTTCCAGCCCATGCCCCATAAGACTGCGGACAGGCGGTGAATCCAGATCGCGTGCATGCCTGGGTAGCAGGTCAGCACTTCAAAGGCGTTGCGCGCCGCCGGGTCACGGTGGAAAACACTCTGGATATCTTCTCGCAAACGCTCGAACATTTTTAATCCTTCCGCTTAAGAAGCTCACCACGGGCCGCTTTCTGGGTTTCCGTGAGGATGCCACGCAATATGTTCATTTCTGCCCGGCTTACCGAGCTACGGCCGTACAAGCGACGCAGGCGTGCCATCAAGTGCCGTGGTTTTTCCGGATCGAGAAACTCGATGGCCACCAGAGTTTGCTCCAGGTGCTCATAGAATCGCTCCAACTCGTCCATGGTGGCCAACTCGCCACTCTTGGTCGATGCGACCTCATCCTTCTCGACCTTGCTCGGCTGGCCTTCTGCAGCCAGCCAGGCCATGCGCACTTCGTAACTCAACACCTGCACCGCTGCCCCGAGGTTCAGCGAACTGAACTCGGGGTCTGATGGGATGTGCACGTGGTAATGACATCGCTGCAGTTCTTCATTGGTCAGGCCGGAGTCTTCACGGCCAAACACCAAAGCGATTTCAGCGCCACCTGCAGCCTCTTCCACCACCTTGGTGCCGCATTCGCGCGGATCCAGCAGTGGCCAGGGGATTCGACGGTCGCGAGCACTGGTGCCAAGCACCAGGTTGCAGCCGACCAAAGCGTCTTCCAAAGTGGCGACGACCTGGGCTTTTTCAAGGATGTCATTGGCGCCGGATGCACGGGCATCGGCCTCGTGGTGCGGGAACACACGCGGCTCGACCAGCACCAGGCGCGTCAGCCCCATGTTTTTCATGGCTCGCGCCACCCCGCCGATGTTGCCGGGATGACTGGTATTGACGAGGACGACACGGATGTTTTGCAGCAAGGGAGGCGCTCTCGGACACAGGAAAGGGGAGCAAATCTTACAGAACAGCCTAAGGTTATGCCATGAAAGCTAACGTCGTCCTTCACCTGAAGAAAGTTTCTGCTAGAATGCCCGGCTTTCTTTAACAACCTTAGGTGACACATCCATGCAGCCCATGCTGAATATCGCGCTGCGCGCCGCCCGCAGCGCCAGTGAATTGATCTTCCGCTCCATCGAGCGCCTGGATACCATCAAGGTCGACGAAAAAGACGCCAAGGATTATGTATCCGAGGTGGATCGCGCCGCTGAGCAAAAAATCATCGACGCGCTGCGCAAGGCCTACCCTACCCACGGCATCCTCGGTGAAGAAACCGGCTTGCACAAAGGCAGCGGCGAAGGCGAAGACTACCTGTGGATCATCGACCCACTGGACGGCACCACCAACTTCCTGCGCGGCATCCCACACTTTGCAGTCAGCATCGCCTGCAAATACCGTGGCCGCCTTGAACACGCCGTCGTACTCGACCCGGTTCGCCAGGAAGAATTCACCGCCAGCCGTGGCCGTGGCGCCCAACTGAACGGTCGTCGCCTGCGTGTCAGCGGCCGTACCAGCCTGGACGGCGCCCTGCTGGGCACTGGCTTCCCGTTCCGTGACGACCAGATGGACAACCTGGAAAACTACCTGGGCATGTTCCGCGCCCTGGTTGGCCAGACCGCCGGCATCCGCCGCGCCGGTGCTGCCAGCCTGGACCTGGCGTATGTTGCCGCCGGTCGTTTTGATGCGTTCTGGGAGTCGGGCCTGTCCGAATGGGACATGGCTGCAGGCGCCCTGCTGATCCAGGAAGCTGGTGGCCTGGTGAGCGACTTTACCGGTGGTCACGATTTCCTTGAGAAAGGCCATGTGGTCGCCGGCAACACCAAATGCTTCAAGGCAGTACTGACGGCGATCCAGCCGCACCTGCCGGCTTCGCTGAAGCGCTAAGCGAGCGAGCACAAAAAAGCACCCCAAGGGGTGCTTTTTTTATGCCTGGGATTTGCTATCCCAGCAGCCAACACAATCCAATGTAGGAGCTGGCTTGCCTGCGATAGCGGTCTGCCAGCTAGCTAATGGGTTACTGACCCACCGCTATCGCAGGCAAGCCAGCTCCCACACTTGGATTGATGTCAGCCTTACTGCTGGTTTTGGCCCAGGATCAGACGACCTTCCTTATCCACTGGAATCTGGCCGCCCGGATCACGGTCCATACGTACCGAACCTTCCTTACCGTCCAGGTTGTAGCGCACGTCATAACCAACAACCTTGTCACTGATATCGTTGACCGTGCTGCAACGCTGCTGCGTGGTGGTGTAGGTATCGCGGTTCTGCATACCTTCCTGCACCTTGTTACCGGCGTAACCGCCACCGACAGCACCGGCTACAGTAGCCAGCTTCTTGCCATTACCGCCACCGACCTGGTTGCCCAACAAGCCACCGGCCAGCGCGCCAACCACGGTGCCGACGATTTGGTGTTGATCCTGCACCGGCTTCTGCCGGGTCACGGTGACGTCCTTGCAGACCTCACGAGGGGTTTTGATCTGGGTTTTCACCGGCTGCACTGCCAGCACTTGCGCATACTCAGGGCCGCTTTTTACCAGGCTGTAGGTGGCAACAGCACCCCCGGCAGTCACACCGACAGCACCCAATACCGCACCAACCAGTAACGACTTGTTCACGTGAACCTCCTGACCATCACAAGCGGACCGAAACGTCCGCGCTATACCCAGCCTTGGAGCAAAAAAAAAGGCACGAGTTCAATACTCGTGCCTTCTTTGTAACAGCGTATCAACGAACGCCCATCAAGGACGGTCGTCGACCTCCTTGCCGGTAGCGGCAGGTGGGATCAAATCTTCGCTGTTGAGGTTCAGCCAAATCAGCACCACGTTAGCGATGTAGATCGACGAGTAGGTACCCGCCAGAACGCCGATGAACAGTGCCAGGGAGAAGCCCCACAGATTGTCGCCACCGAAGATCATCAGTGCAGCAATCGCCAGCAAGGTGGAGATCGACGTCGCCATGGTCCGCAGCAAGGTCTGGGTGGTGGAGATGTTGATGTTCTCGACCAGAGTAGCCTTGCGCAGTACACGGAAGTTCTCACGAACCCGGTCGAATACCACGATGGTGTCGTTGAGCGAGTAACCAATGATCGCCAACACCGCCGCCAGCACCGTCAGGTCGAAGGTGATCTGGAAGTACGCCAGGATACCCACGGTGACGATTACGTCGTGGATCAGCGACACAATGGCGCCGACGCCGAATTTCCACTGAAAGCGGAACGCCAGGTAGACCATGATGCCGGCCAGCGCCATCAGCATGCCGAGACCGCCCTGGTCGCGCAGCTCTTCACCCACTTGCGGGCCTACGAACTCGACGCGCTTGACCGACGCCGGGTTGTCACCGCCGACCTTCTGCAAGGCTTCGGCTACCTGATGACCCAACTGCGGATCTTCGCCCGGCATACGTACCAGCAGGTCGGTGGTAGCACCAAAGCTCTGCACGATGGCTTCGTGATAGCCGGCCTTGACCAGCTCGCTGCGCACCAGGGTGACGTCGGCCGGCTTCTCGTAGGTCAGCTCGATGAGCGTACCGCCGGTAAAGTCCAGACCGTAGTTCAGGCCCTTATGGAACCAGCTGAACAACGCCAGAACGGTAAGGAGCACTGTGGCGCCGAACGCAATGTTGCGAACGCCCATGAAGTTGATTGTACGTAACATGGCAGCCCCTTAAATCCACAACTTCTTGAAGTCACGTCCGCCAAAGATCAGGTTGACCATTGCGCGGGTCACCATGATGGCCGTGAACATCGAGGTAAAGATACCGAGGGACATGGTCACCGCAAAACCTTTGACCGGGCCGGTGCCCATGGCAAAGAGAATCCCGCCGACCAGCAGAGTGGTCAGGTTGGAGTCGAGAATCGCGGTAAATGCCCGGCCGAAGCCTTCGTTGATTGCACGTTGTACGGTCATGCCCGCCGCGATCTCTTCACGAATACGCGAGAAGATCAGTACGTTGGCATCTACGGCCATACCCATGGTGAGTACGATACCGGCGATACCTGGCAGGGTCAGTGTTGCGCCCAGCAGCGACATCAGTGCCAGCAGCATCACCATGTTGCCCGCCAGGGCCACGGTGGCGATGACGCCGAAGAAGCGGTAGATGGCGATGATGAACAAGGACACAAACAGCATGCCCCACAAGGCCGCATCGATACCCTTGGTGATGTTGTCGGCACCCAGGCTCGGGCCAATGGTGCGCTCTTCAGCGAAGTACATCGGCGCCGCCAGGCCACCCGCACGCAGCAGCAGTGCCAGCTCGGAAGATTCGCCCTGGCCATTCAGGCCGGTAATGCGGAATTGAGCACCCAGCGGCGACTGGATGGTCGCCAGGCTGATGATTTTCTTCTCTTCCTTGAAGGTCTGCACCGGCACGTCTTTCTCGACACCGTCGACCATTTGTTTGGTGTAGGTGGTGACCGGGCGTTGCTCGATGAAGATCACCGCCATGCTGCGACCGACGTTACTGCGCGTGGCGCGGCTCATCAGGTCACCGCCATGGCCATCCAGACGGATGTTCACTTCCGGAGTACCGTGCTGCGAATCGAAACCCGCCTTGGCGTCAGTCACCTGATCACCGGTGATGATCAAGCCACGCTCGATCAGCGCTGGAGGACGGTTGCCTTCACGGAACTCGAATTCTTCGGCAGTCGCGCGAGTCGCACCCGGCTCAGCCGCCAGACGGAATTCCAGGTTGGCGGTTTTACCCAGGATACGCTTGGCTTCAGCGGTATCTTGTACGCCTGGCAGTTCAACCACGATGCGGTTGGCGCCTTGACGCTGCACGATCGGCTCAGCCACACCCAGCTCGTTGACGCGGTTACGTACCGTGGTCAAGTTCTGCTTGATGGAGTATTCGCGGATTTCCGCGATCTTGGCCGGGGTCATCGCCAGACGCAGCACAGCCTGACCATTCAGGTCAGCCGGTACGATGTCGAAATCATTGAAGTTCTTGCGCACCAGGGCACGGGCCTGTTCGCGGGTCGCTTCATCAGAGAAGCCCAGCTGGATGGCACCGTTGAGCTGCGGCAGGCTGCGATAACGCACCTTCTCTTTGCGCAGCAGGCTCTTCACGTCGCCTTCGTAAACTTTCAGACGCGCGTCGAGGGCTTTGTCCATGTCGACTTCCAGCAGGAAGTGCACACCACCGGACAAGTCCAGACCCAGCTTCATCGGGTGCGCGCCAATGCTGCGCAGCCATTTTGGCGTGGTCTGTGCGAGGTTGAGCGCGACAACGTAGTCATCACCCATGGCCTTGCGCACGACGTCTTTGGCCGGCAACTGGTCTTCGGCCTTGGTCAGGCGCAACAAACCGCCTTTCGCATCAGACGCCAAGGTTGCCGCTTTTACCTGGATACCGGCGTCGGTGAGCGCTTTGCTCGCACGGTCCAGGTCAGCCTGATTGACCTGCAGCGTAGTGCTGGCGCCAGTGATCTGGATCGCAGGGTCATCAGGATAAAGATTGGGAGCGGAATAAATAAAACCGATCGCCAGCACCGCCAGGATCAGTACGTATTTCCACAGAGGGTATTTGTTCAGCATCACGCCGCCCGCTTATAACGCGGGGCGCCTTGCGCGCCCCGTCGATTGGTAAAGGTTGTTACTCAGATCGCTTTGAGCGTGCCTTTTGGCAGCGTGGCGGCGATGGCGCCCTTCTGGAACTTCATTTCTACGGTGTCGGAGACTTCCAGAACCACGAAAGCATCGGAAACCTTGGTGATCTTGCCGGCGATGCCGCCAGTAGTCACAACTTCGTCGCCTTTCTGCAGGCTGCCCAGCAGGTTTTTCTGCTCTTTGGCGCGCTTGGCCTGTGGGCGCCAGATCATCAGGTAGAAGATGACCAGGAAGCCGACCAGGAAAATCCACTCGAAACCACCACCCATAGGGCCGGCGGCGGCAGGCGCAGCGGCGTCAGCCATGGCATTAGAGATAAAAAAGCTCATTTAGCACTCCAGTTGCAAATAGTGAATCTTAGGGTCGGAAAACTCAGTCCAAGGGCGGCACAGGGAGCCCGCGCTTGGCATAGAAGGCATCGACGAAGGCGGCCAATGTACCCTGTTGAATAGCCTCACGCAAACCAGCCATCAGGACTTGGTAGTGACGCAAATTGTGGATGGTATTCAACATGCTACCCAGCATTTCCCCGCACTTGTCCAGATGGTGCAGATAAGCACGCGAGAAGTTCTGGCAGGTGTAGCAGTCACAGGTGGGATCCAGCGGCGAATCATCATGGCGATGGAACGCGTTACGGATCTTCAGCACGCCTGTATCGATGAACAGATGCCCATTGCGGGCATTACGGGTTGGCATCACGCAATCGAACATGTCCACACCGCGGCGCACACCCTCTACGAGATCTTCCGGTTTGCCAACGCCCATAAGGTAACGAGGTTTGTCAGCGGGCATCAGGCCCGGCAGGTAATCCAGCACCTTGATCATCTCGTGCTTGGGCTCACCTACCGACAGACCGCCGATAGCCAGGCCGTCAAAGCCGATTTTGTCGAGGCCTTCGAGCGAGCGCTTGCGCAGGCTTTCGTGCATGCCGCCCTGGACGATACCGAACAGCGCAGCAGTGTTATCGCCGTGGGCGTTTTTCGAGCGCTGAGCCCAACGCAACGACAGTTCCATGGAGATACGCGCGACATCTTCATCCGCGGGATAAGGCGTGCACTCGTCAAAAATCATCACGATGTCGGAGCCCAGGTCGCGCTGCACCTGCATCGACTCTTCAGGGCCCATGAACACTTTGGAACCGTCCACCGGCGAGGCGAAAGTCACGCCCTCTTCCTTGATCTTGCGCATGGCACCCAGGCTGAATACCTGGAAACCACCGGAGTCGGTGAGGATCGGGCCTTGCCACTTCATGAAGTCATGCAGGTCGCCATGCTTCTTGATCACTTCCGTGCCCGGGCGCAGCCACAGGTGGAAGGTGTTGCCCAGGATGATCTCGGCGCCGGTCGCGACGATGTCACGCGGCAGCATGCCTTTTACAGTGCCGTAAGTGCCCACTGGCATGAACGCCGGGGTTTCGACGGTGCCACGCGGGAACGTGAGGCGACCACGACGAGCCTTGCCATCCGTGGCCAACAATTCAAACGACATACGACTCATAGTTGCTCCTCAAGGCCCGCTTCTTTAGGAGCAGTCGGCGCAGGGTTACGGGTGATAAACATCGCATCACCGTAGCTGAAAAAACGGTATCCATTATCGATGGCAGCTTTATACGCCGCCATTGTTTCTGGATAACCCGCGAAGGCCGACACCAGCATCAGCAGCGTGGATTCCGGCAAATGGAAATTGGTCACCAGGCAATCGACCACATGGAACGGCCGGCCCGGGAAAATAAAGATATCGGTGTCGCCACTGAACGGCTTGAGCACACCATCACGCGCGGCACTCTCCAGCGAGCGCACGCTGGTGGTGCCCACTGCAACCACGCGACCACCGCGCGCCTTGCATGCCGCCACCGCATCCACGACTTCCTGGCTGACTTCCAGCCATTCGCTGTGCATATGGTGGTCTTCGATGTTATCCACACGCACCGGCTGAAACGTGCCGGCCCCCACGTGCAGGGTCACATAAGCGCTTTCGACGCCTTTGGCAGCAATCGCATCCAGCAGCGGCTGGTCAAAATGCAGCCCGGCTGTAGGTGCGGCGACAGCACCGAGGCGCTGCGAGTACACCGTCTGGTAGCGCTCGCGGTCCGAGTCTTCGTCGGGGCGGTCGATATAAGGAGGCAGCGGCATATGGCCGACGCGCTCCAGCAGCGGCAACACCTCTTCGGCGAACTTGAGTTCGAACAACGCGTCATGCCGCGCAACCATCTCGGCTTCGCCACCGCCATCAATGAGGATGCTCGAGCCGGGTTTCGGCGACTTGCTGGAGCGCACATGGGCCAGCACGCGATGGCTGTCCAGCACCCGCTCCACCAGAATTTCCAGCTTGCCGCCGGACGCTTTCTGGCCAAACAGCCGTGCCGGAATCACCCGGGTATTGTTAAACACCATCAAATCGCCTGGGCGCAAATGCTCAAGCAAATCAGTGAATTGGCGGTGTGCGAGGGCACCACTCACCCCGTCCAGGGTCAGCAGTCGACTGGCGCGACGCTCGGCCAAAGGGTGGCGAGCGATCAGCGAATCAGGGAGCTCAAAAGTAAAGTCAGCAACGCGCATGATAGGGTTCGTCTAGCAGGGCCGGGGAGTCTAGCGGAAATAGTGAAAATAGACCATGAAACGTGATTGACCAACGGTAATCTCATCTCTATACTTCGCCGCCATTGAGCCCTGATGGCGGAATTGGTAGACGCGGCGGATTCAAAATCCGTTTTCGAAAGGAGTGGGAGTTCGAGTCTCCCTCGGGGCACCATCTTAAAGAAAGACCTTGAATTTCAAGGTCTTTTTTTTCGTCTGTAGAAAAGTGAGATTCCAGCGCTGGCCGCCGCAATGGCGCCCAGAAGGCAAAATCATGAAAGAACAAGCCCTATGACCATAAGCCCTTTCAAAACCTCGTGAGCGCCTTCAGAGGCCGTCGGAGCGTTGCGATTATCCTACCGCCCTCGACCCATATAACGACCTTTCACGATCTGATGAGCCTGGGAGACAGCAGAGTGTCAGCATTCATGTAGAGATAACCAGTGAGCCAGTCTTCTGGAATGGCAAGGAGGCGAGCGCCTGGAGGCGTTTTGACGCGTGCTGTGCACCCGTTAGTGCGCATTGACGGTGGCTTTTTCGCGGGATGGCTTGCGGGACTCTTTTCGACCGCCCAAAACAAAACCCCTGATTGCGTTAGCAATCAGGGGTTTCGGAATTTAATCTTGACGATGACCTACTCTCACATGGGGAAACCCCACACTACCATCGGCGATGCATCGTTTCACTACTGAGTTCGGGATGGGATCAGGTGGTTCCAATGCTCTATGGTC
>NZ_JAAQWK010000030.1:0-66114 GCF_012985445.1 Pseudomonas sp. WS 5532 | reverse complement strand
CCTATTTCTCCTGTGGCGAGCAGGCTTGTCCTGCGTTGGGCTGCGAAGCAGCCCCAAACCCAGTCGCTGAGTTCTTTCAGGAGAATTGCAGTGCCTTTACTGGGGCCGCTTCGCAGCCCAACGCAGGGCAAGCCTGCTCGCCACAACAGCCCACCTGCCACAGACTTCGTGTTAACCGGTTGTGTAGATGCCTATGGCTATCGCAGGCAAGCCAGCTCCCACATTTTTTGCCGGCATTTATTCAGCGATAAATCAGCCAGCCAACCCGACGAACATATCCTGCACGTCATCATGGTTGTCCAAGCCTTCCAGGAAGGCTTCGACTTCAGCCATCTGCTCATCGGTCAAACCGCTGACCGGGTTCTTCGAGATGTAGCCCAGCTTGGCCGACAACACGGTGAAACCCTGCTCTGGCAGTGCTTTTTGCACCGCATCAAGATCGGTGGTTTCGGTGATGAACAAGGTGCTGCCTTCTTCTTCGCCGTCTTCAAAATCCTGTGCGCCGGCTTCAATGGCGGCCATTTCCGGGTCGGCGTCCGGGCTGTCCGGCGAGGCTTCGATCAGGCCGACGTGGTTGAAGTCCCACGCCACGGAACCCGAAGCGCCCAGTTGGCCCTTACGGAAGGCCACGCGGATTTCTGCCACGGTACGGTTGATGTTGTCGGTCACGCATTCAACGATCAGCGGCACCTGGTGCGGGGCAAAACCTTCGTAGGTCACGCGGTGGTACTGCACGGTTTCGCCGAGCAGACCGGCGCCCTTCTTGATCGCGCGTTCCAGGGTTTCCTTGGGCATCGAGGCCTTTTTGGCCTGTTCTACCACCAAACGCAGGTGGGCGTTGGTCGCGGTGTCCGCGCCGTTGCGGGCGGCGATGGTGATTTCTTTCACCAGCTTGCCGAAGATCTTGCCCTTGGCATTGGATGCCGCTTCTTTATGTTTGACTTTCCACTGTGCGCCCATGACTCACTCTCTTTTCGTCCATCGCGCCGAAACGTCTACTGGCCGGCGCTTTGGGGGCAGAGTTTATAGCGCAAAAACACTCTAATCCACCAAAAAACCGGCCAAGTGCCTCAGGTGCGCAAGGGTTTGATCGTGACGTTGCGGTCGGGCACAAAGTCGCCAACCTGCGCCAGCGCGGCGGGCCTGGCGTTCCAGTAAGGCATCAGCACCAGTGAAGAAAACAACGCCGCGCCGGCAAATACGATAAACACCGTGACCGTATCGAAGTAGCCCGGCAGCAGGCCGCCAAGGATCGCCCCCACCGAACCGCAACCGTTCACAAAGCCTGCGGCCGTGGCGCCGGCCTTGGCGGTGCCGAAGTCGATGGCCGCCGTGCTGCTGATCATCGAGTCAGGCCCATACAGCGTCAGGCCCATCACAAACAGCAGGGCCATCACCAGCATCACGCTACCGGTGTGCAGCGCGCCCATGAACAACGCCAGGGCCACGGTCAGCGCCAGCAGGCTGAGCACACAGGCCGGCATGCGCCGGGCGCCGAAGAGTTTGTCGGACGCCAGCCCGATCATGATCGGCCCCAGCAACCCGGCCAACTCGAACGCCGTGGGCACGATGGCCGCACCCACCTTGCCCACCGAGGGCATTTGCTCATAAACGATCACCGGCCCCCACAACAGGATCGCGTAACGCGCCGGTTTCAACAGAAAGTACGCCAGGCCCAAGACCAGCACCGTACGGTTACGCAGGATCGCGCGCAGCGGTTCCAGCACGCTGACTCGCTGTGTGTCGGCCGCCACGACCGGCTCCGGCTCAACAGCCGGCAAGCCGACATCCTGCGGTGTATTGCGCTGGAAGATAAAGAACAGCACAGCCACCACCGCCACCACCGCCGCGCTGGAAATAAACGCCGCATGCCACGTGCCGATCAGCGTGTAAGCCCACCAGCCGGCAAAGGGCGATGCCACCAGGCCACCAAAGGCGTAGCACGAACTCCACAACCCCAACACCCGCCCGCGTTGCTGCGCCGGGAAGAAACTGCCGAGGTTTTTGCACAGCCCCGACCAGCCGGTGGACTGCGCCAGCCCCTGGATCAACATGCAACTGATAAAAATCGGCAAGGTGGCAAAGGTGCCCATCACCAACGCCGCTGCGGCAGAAATCAACAATCCGCCCAGCACCACCACCCGTGGCCCGAAGCGGTCCGCCAGCATGCCCCAGGTGAATTGCCCCACGGCATAGGCCGCCAGGTACAGGCCATCAAGGTTGGCCATCATCATTTTGTCGAGGGGGAAACTGGGGTCATCGACGATGCCCAGCTTGGCCACCGAAAACGCTTTGCGAGTGAAATAGAACGCGGCGTACGCCAGCCAGGTGATGGCGAAAATCTGCACGCGCCAACGCTTGATGCTACCCGTTTGGATATTCATTGTGGTTCTGACCTCAGGTGAGTGTGCCGGCAGGATCTAGAAGCAAATGCCTGTTGTTTTTATGGTTGAGCACTGCAATGCCAAGCCCTGGAGGGCGCGGCATTGGTCAGATGGGTCCGGTTTGCCAGAACCCATGGCCGCCGCGGTTGTAGGACTCAGCCGTCGGCGGTTGGCGTATCAAAGCAATGGCTGACTAATAGGTAAAATCGATTTATCGTATTTCACCTATAAGCTCAGCTTGTAAGAGGATCTGCGATGTCGGTTTCCCACGCCCAGCTCAAAGCCTTCCACGCCGTGGCCGTACACGGCAGTTTCACTCAGGCCGCTGAACGCCTGTTCCTGACGCAACCGGCGATTTCCGACCAGGTGCGCAAGCTCGAAGAACGCTTCGGCGTGCTGCTGTTTCACCGCAACAAACGCGCCGTGCGCCTCACCGACCTGGGCGAGCGTCTGCTCGGCATCACCCAGCGCCTGTTTGTGATCGAGGCCGAAGCCGAAGAGCTGTTGCAAGACTCCCGCGCCCTGCTCACCGGCACCCTCACCCTGGCCGTGGACGCGCCCGTGCACGTGTTGCCGCAGATCGCACGCTTCTGCCAGTTGTATCCGGGGATCAGCGTGAAGATCGAAACCGGCAACACGGATGAATCGCTGTTTCGCCTGTACAACTACCAGGCCGACCTGGCCCTGCTGGGGCGCGATGTCGACGATGAACGCCTGCTGTCGTTGCCGCTGCCCGATGAGCAGCTACTCGCCTTTGTGGCGCGCAACCACCCGTGGGCCGGGCGTGAATCCATCTGCCTCGCCGACCTGGATGACACGCCGCTGGTACTGCGGGAAATCGGCTCGGTCACCCGTCAGACCCTGGAGCAGGAAATGCGTCAGGCCGGGCTGCGCATCCGCCCGGCGATCCAGGTGGAAGGCCGCGAAGCCGCGCGGGAGGCGGTGGTGGTGGGGATTGGTGTGGGCGTGGTGTCGGCAGCGGAACTCGGCGCCGACTCGCGGGTGTATGCCCTGCCGATCCGCGATTGCAGCCAGCGCATGAAGGAAACGCTGGTGTGCCTCAAGGAGCAGAGTTCGCGGCGGGTGGTGGCGACGTTTCTCGATATTGTGCGGGACAGTTTGCGCTGAGTTTCAGGGCCTCATCGCGGGCAAGCCCGGCTCCCACAGTTGACCGAGTAGTACCTGAGTAACCGGACCAATGTGGGAGCCGGGCTTGCCCGCGATGGCCTCGACTCGGTCTTCAACTCAAGACGCCAACTCAAAGAACGCCTGAATCAGCCGCAACGAGCGGCGCCGCTCCATACAGCCGAGCATATGCCGGTTCAACAACCCATCGCCCTGAATCGTCACGGCCTGCACACGCGGGTCCTGGCTGACTTCCATTGACGACACCACGCCTACGCCCAACTCGGCCGCCACGGCTTCGGTCACCGCCTCGCGGCTGTCCAGTTCCAGCAGCACCTTGGGCTGCACACCCGCAGCTCCACACGCATCATCGAAGGTTCGCCGCGTGATGGAGCTGGGCTCGCGCAATACCATGATCACCTCGTTGAGCTGTTCCAGGCGAATGCCCTTGGGCAGTGCCGCCCACGGGTGGCTGGCCGGGACAAGCGCGCAAATCCGCGACTCACTCAACGGCTGCAGGTGCAGGCCATTGCGCGGCTCCACCTCCGTCAGCACCGCCACATCCGCATGCTCGGAGAGCAGCGCCGCCAGGGTTTCCTGGGCATTGCCCAGACGCAGGTTCACGGTGATGCCGGGGTAACGGGCACGCAGGCTGGCGATCATCGGCATCACCAGATGCGGGCCGTCCGCGGCCACTTCCAGGCGTCCGCTGAGCAACTGCCGATTGGCTTCGAGCAACGCCTGCGCTTCATCCACCAGGCCGAAAATTGCCCGGGTGATCGCGGCCAGACGCGTGCCCTCCTCGGTCAATTCCACCCGCCGGGCGGTACGGCGCAACAGCGCGATCTGGTAGTGCTCTTCCAGGGCCTTGATGTGCCCGGTCACCGCCGGCTGGCTGATGAACAGCCGTGCGGCGGCACGGGTAAAGCTGCCCTCGCGGGCCACGGCATCGAATGCACGCAGTTGAAACAAATTCATAGCTATCGGCCTCACTGATAGCTCGCATAACAACAAACAATTTGATTGATGACAAGCCAAACTGCAATTTAGGCGCCGTAGCTTCACCCCCCAATGACCTTGCGAGGACTTGAGATGAGCACTGCCGCGCCGATCCTGCTAACCCCTGGCCCCTTGACGACTTCGAACCGCACCCGTCAGGCAATGATGGTGGATTGGGGGTCATGGGATGACCGCTTCAACCAACTGACCGCCAGCGTCTGCACTCAATTGCTGGCGATCCTGCACGCCACCGACAGCCACCACTGCGTGCCCCTGCAAGGCAGCGGCACCTTTGCCGTCGAAGCGGCCATTGGCACCCTCGTGCCGCGCAACGGCAAGGTACTGGTGCTGATCAACGGCGCCTACGGCAAGCGCCTGGCGAAGATCTGCGAAGTGCTCGGCCTCGACTTCAGCACCTTCGAAACCGCTGAAGACGAACCCACTACCGCCGCCGACGTCGACCGCCTGCTGCACGCCGACTCGGCGATCACTCACGTCGCGTTGATCCACTGCGAAACCAGCACCGGCATTCTCAACCCGCTGCCGGACATCGCGCAGGTGGTTAAACAGCACGATAAACGCCTGATCATCGACGCCATGAGTTCCTTCGGCGCTCTGGCGATCGACGCCCGCGAAGTGCCGTTTGACGCGCTGATCGCCGCCTCGGGCAAGTGCCTGGAAGGCGTGCCGGGCATGGGCTTTGTCTTCGCCGACAAACAGGCACTGTCGGGCGCCCAAGGCAACTGCCATTCCCTGGCAATGGACTTGTTCGACCAGCACAGCTACATGGCCAAGACCGGCCAATGGCGCTTCACCCCGCCGACCCACGTGGTCGCCGCGCTGCACGAAGCCTTGCTGCAATACCAGGAAGAAGGCGGCCTGCCCGCACGCCATCAACGCTATGCCGACAACTGCCGGACGCTGCTCGACGGCATGGCCGCACTGGGCCTGCGCAGCTTCCTGCCAGCGGCCATCCAGGCGCCGATCATCGTCACCTTCCATGCGCCAAAAGACCCGCGCTACCAGTTCAAGGACTTCTACGAGCGGGTCAAGGCCAAGGGTTTCATTCTCTACCCCGGCAAATTGACCCAAGTAGAAACCTTCCGCGTCGGCTGCATCGGCCACGTTGACGCGCAGGGCATGCAGGCGGCGGTCGAGGCGATCGGCCAGGTGCTGCAAGAAATGGAAGTGCTGGACATCTGATTGCCCCCATTACCCACAGGATTTGAACCATGAACTATCAAAACCCCAACACCCTCCAGGCCGTGATCCTCGACTGGGCCGGCACCGTGGTCGACTTCGGCTCTTTCGCGCCCACGCAGATCTTTGTCGAGGCGTTTGCCGAGTTCGACGTGCAAGTCTCCATCGAAGAAGCCCGTGGCCCGATGGGCATGGGCAAGTGGGACCATATCCGCACGCTCTGCGACCAACCGCAGGTCGCCGAACGCTACCGCAAAGCCTTTGGCCGCACGCCGACCGATGACGACGTGACCTCGATCTACCAGCGTTTCATGCCCTTGCAGATCGAGAAAATCGCCGAGCACTCGGCCTTGATCCCCGGTGCCCTCGACACCATCGCCCGCCTGCGTGTGCAAGGCATCAAGATAGGCTCCTGCTCCGGCTACCCCAAACAGGTGATGGACAAGGTGGTCGCCCTGGCCGCCACCAACGGCTACATCGCCGACCACGTGGTCGCCACCGACGAAGTGCCCAACGGCCGCCCGTGGCCCGCCCAGGCACTGGCCAACGTGATCGCGCTGGGCATTGACGATGTGGCGGCGTGCGTGAAGGTCGACGATACCGTACCGGGCATCCTCGAAGGCCGTCGCGCCGGCATGTGGACCGTGGCACTGACCTGCTCCGGCAATGCGCTGGGCCTGACCTACGAGCAATTTCGTGACCTGGACGCCACCGCCCTGGCCAGCGAGCGCACACGCATCGAGAAGTTGTTCGAGGGTTCGCGACCGCACTACCTGATCGACACCATCAACGACCTGCCTGCGGTGATCACCGATATCAACCAGCGCCTGGCCCGCGGTGAAATGCCGCAAAGCGACTGATTGAGATCAAAACAACAGCATTTACGTCAGGCGCACCGCTCAAAACCGGCATACAGTTATAGGATTCCGTCGCGAAAGAACGGAAGTATGCCCTGATGAGTGAGGAACCAAGCGATGCCGTGGAAAAACTCCGATACCCGCTACAGCACCATGTCGATTGCGCTGCACTGGTTGATGGTGGTGCTGCTGGCGGTGGTTTACGCCTGCATTGAGTTTCGCGGGATCTTTCCCAAAGGCAGTGGCGGGCGGGCCCTGATTGTAGAAATGCACTACATGTTCGGCCTGACAGTGTTTGTGCTGGTATGGCTGCGCCTGTTTGCCCGCACCTTGGGCGTTGCACCAAAGATCGTGCCGGCACCGCCGCAATGGCAATCGGCACTGGCAACACTGATGCATCTGGCGCTGTACCTGTTCATGATCGGCATGCCGATTTTCGGCTGGCTGATCGTCAGTGCCCAGGGCCATTCCGTGATGTTTTACGGGATCGAGTTGCCGCCCTTGATTGGCGAAAACAAAGACCTGTCCAAACAGATCAAAGAATGGCACGAGCTGGGCGGCACCGTCGGTTATTGGCTGATCGGCCTGCATGCCGTGGCCGGCCTGTATCACCATTACTTCATGCGCGATAACACCGTGTTACGCATGATGCCCAAGCGCTAGCTCTCCATGCTCCGGCGGCCTTGCAGGCCGCCGGTGTGCACGAAGATCAAGCGAGTGCCGGGGGCGAAGCGTCCGGCCTCGATCTGTTGCTTCAACGCCAGCAAGGCCTTGCCAGTATAGAGCGGCTCCAACGGTAAGCCGCCTGCCTGTTCCGTCGCCTGGATAAAATCGAGCAATAACGGGTCGACCTTGGCGAAGCCGCCTCGGCTCGCGTCCAGTAATTCATAGCCGTGCTGCACGATGGCCTGCACGTTCTGGGCAACCCCGTGATCATCCGGCACCGCCAAGGCGCCGAACACCGGATGCACGCCCGCCTCTGCCAGCGCCAACCCGGCCAGTGTGGTGCCGGTGCCCGCCGCCAACCACCACGCGTCGTAATCAGCCCAGCCGAGCCTGTTCAGTTGAGCGCGCACCTGCTCAACCAACACCCCGCAACCCATTGCCCCGGCCCTTCCACCGCCGCCCTCGGGCACGGGATAAAGATGGGGATACTGTTCGCGCCATGGCCGCCAGAAACCTGCGTCGTGACGCGCACGATAACCGCCGTACCCCAGCCAATGCAGGTGCATGCCGAAGGCTTTCAGATCAAGGATGGTGGGCGTGTCTTGAGGGTGGCCGCGCAACAGGCCGACGGTGGGGAAATCAAAATGTTTGCCGGCTGCCGCCAACGCGTGCAGATGGTTGGAATGAGCGCCGCCCAGGCTGATGATCCCATCGGCACCGGCCTGTTGCGCATTGGCCAGGTGCTGGGTGAGCTTGAACCACTTGTTGCCGCTGATCAGTGGATCGATGCAGTCCAGGCGCAGCACGGCCAACTCGACCCCGTTCAGCCAGTCGAGGGGCAACGGTTCAAGCGGTGCCTGGGGAAACCAGTCGAAGGGACCCATCGGGGGATATCTGAATGAAAAAGGGGCGGTAGTCTAACACCGCCCCTTGGGTCGTTTTACAGCGCGGCAGCCAGACGCGAACCCTGGTTGATGGCGCGCTTGGCATCCAGTTCGGCCGCCACATCGGCGCCGCCGATCAGGTGCACATTCTGGCCGGCTGCGACCAGCCCATCCTGCAGTTCGCGCAGTGGGTCTTGCCCGGCGCAGATGACGATATTGTCCACTGCCAGCACCTGCGGTTCGCCCTCGGCGCCGATGCGGATATGCAGGCCATCGTCATCAATCTTCAGGTACTCAACGCTGTTGAGCATCTGCACCTGCTTGTTCTTCAAGCCAGTGCGGTGGATCCAGCCGGTGGTCTTGCCCAGGCCGTCGCCGACCTTGGAGGTCTTGCGTTGCAGCAGGAACACTTCACGTGCCGGTGCGTGGGGTTGCGGCTTGATGCCGGCCACACCGCCACGGGCTTGCAGTTGGGTGTCGATGCCCCACTCTTTCCAGAACGCCTCGCGGTCCAGGCTGGTGGACACGCCCTCGTGCACGAGGAACTCGCAGACGTCGAAGCCGATGCCGCCGGCGCCGATCACCGCCACGCGCTTGCCCACCCGCTTGCGCTCCAGAATCACATCCAGGTAGCTCAGCACCTTGGCGTTGTCGACGCCCGGAATCGCCGGCGTGCGCGGCGCAATGCCGGTGGCCAGGATGATCTCGTCGTAACCGCCCGCCGCCAGTTGCGCCACATCCACACGGGTGTTGAGGCACAGCTCGACGTGGGTGGTCTGCAATTTGCGCTTGAAGTAGCGCAGGGTTTCGAAGAACTCTTCTTTGCCCGGCACGCGCTTGGCGATATTGAACTGGCCGCCGATCTCGCTGGCCGAATCGAACAGGGTCACCTGGTGGCCGCGCTCAGCCGCCACGGTGGCCGCCGCCAGCCCCGCAGGCCCGGCACCGACCACCGCAATTTTCTTGATCTGCTTGACCGGCAGGTAGTTCAGCTCGGTCTCGTAGCAGGCACGCGGGTTGACCAGGCAGGTGGTCAGCTTGCCGCCAAAGGTGTGATCCAGGCAGGCCTGGTTGCAGCCGATGCAGGTGTTGATTTCATCCGCGCGGCCGGCAGCGGCCTTGTTGACGAACTCCGGGTCGGCCAGGAACGGGCGCGCCATCGAGACCATGTCCGCATCGCCTTCAGCCAGAATCTGCTCGGCTATTTCCGGGGTGTTGATGCGGTTGGTGGTGATCAACGGAATCTGCACCGCGCCACGCAGCTTGGCGGTGACCTTGCTGAACGCACCACGTGGCACCTTGGTGGCGATGGTGGGGATACGCGCTTCGTGCCAGCCGATACCGGTGTTGATAATGCTCGCACCCGCGCCTTCGATGGCCTTGGCCAGTTGCACGATCTCTTCCCAGGTGCTGCCGCCTTCCACCAGGTCGAGCATCGACAGGCGGAAGATAATGATGAAGTTCGGACCTACTGCTTCGCGTACCCGGCGCACGATGTCCACGGCCAGGCGCATGCGGTTTTCGTAGCTGCCACCCCAACGGTCGGTGCGATGGTTGGTGTGGGCGGCGAGGAACTGGTTAATGAAGTAGCCTTCGGACCCCATGATTTCCACGCCGTCGTACTCGGCCACCTGGGCCAGCAGCGAGCAGGTGACGAAATCCTGGATCTGCTTCTCGATGCCCTCCTCGTCCAGCTCCTTGGGCTTGAACGGGTTGATCGGCGCCTGGATCGCGCTCGGCGCCACCTGCTTGGGGCTGTAGGCATAACGACCGGCGTGGAGGATCTGCATGCAGATCTTGCCGCCCGCTGCGTGCACGGCCTGGGTCACAATCTTGTGCTTTTGCGCTTCTTCGTCGGTGGTCAGTTTGGCGGCACCGGCATATACGCCGCCTTCATCGTTCGGGCCGATGCCGCCGGTGACCATCAGGCCAACGCCGCCACGGGCGCGCTCGGCAAAATAGGCGGCCAT
Organism: Pseudomonas sp. WS 5532; assembly: GCF_012985445.1. NCBI lineage: Bacteria > Pseudomonadati > Pseudomonadota > Gammaproteobacteria > Pseudomonadales > Pseudomonadaceae > Pseudomonas > Pseudomonas sp. WS 5532. The sequence continues at coordinate 56,029 of NZ_JAAQWK010000030.1, read as the reverse complement.
GCGTTCGAAGCCGCCGGGCTTTTCTTCCAGGCCGGTGTGCATCGAGCCCATCAGGGTGCGGTTGCGCAAGGTGGTAAAACCCAGGTCCAACGGGGCCAGCAGGTGCGGGTAGGCAGCAGCGGTCATGGTACAGCTCCACAACGGATCATCACGGGACGTGGCAGGCTCGAACGGCTTGCCATCGGTTTATGTCCCACAGACTAAGAGGCGATGGACGACCGCTCAATGACCGTAACTGACAAGTTATTGATCCAAATGCACAGTGCCCCTTGGCAAGCCGGTGCATCAGCCCTACCCTAGTCGGCGAACCCTGCACACGGTCTGTTGTCTGTTGCCCCATGCGTAAACTTCTAGCGTTCACCGTCTCCATGGCCCTGGTTGCCGCCATCGCCGCGTATCTGGTCTGGACCCAGGAGCGCCCCGTGGCGCATTACCTGTCGGACCTGCGTATCACCCTGGCCGTCAATGAAGGCGAGCCCGCCGACCGTGGCAACCTGCTGGGCATCCAACCCGAGCTGTTCCCTGCTGATTACCAGAGCCTGGAACGCTTGCACCTGAAACTCTCGGCCTACCTGCAAAAGGCCCGCGACCAAGGTTTGATCAACGCCAAGACCGTCGTCGTGCTGCCGGAACATATCGGCACCTGGCTGATGCTCAGCGGCGAAAAGAATGAGCTGTACCAGGCCACTCACCTCAAGGACGCCATGAATTGGCTGTCCGCCAGCAACCCGTTGCAGTTTGCCCGCGCCTGGATCAGCGCCAAAGGCGATAACCGCATGGACGACGCCTACCTGCGTATGAAGGCACCGGCCATGGCACGCGACTATCAAGTGCTGTTCGGCGGCCTGGCCAAAGAATTCGGCGTGACCCTGGTGGCCGGCTCCATCGCGCTGCCCAACCCCAGTGTCAGCCAGGGCCAACTGCACATTGGCCATGGCGCGCTGTACAACGCCAGCGTGGTGTTTGCGGCCGATGGCCTGCCCATCGGCGAGCCACAGCGCCAGCTTTACCCGATTTACGATGAGCGCGGGTTTATCGCCCCGGGTGACGAAAATATCGTCAGCGTGGTCGACACCCCGGCCGGGCGCCTGGGCATCCTGATCGGCAGCGACAGCTGGTACCCGGACAATTACCGCAAGCTCAACGAGCAAGGTGCGCAACTGGTGGCCGTGCCGGCCTTCGTCACCGGCCGCGACACCTGGGACCGCCCATGGCGCGGCTTTAAAAGCGTGTCCACGCCGCCGGAAATCAGCCTCAAGCCCGAAGAACTCAGCGAAGGCGAAGCCTGGCGCCGCCTCACCCTGATCAGCCAGCAGCCCATCAGCCAGGCCAGCGCCGGCATGAGTGTGTTCCTGCGTGGGCAGTTCTGGGACTTGGGCACCGCCGGACACAGCTTCCTCAGCAACGACGGGCACGTCACGGCGGGCAACGACGCCCGTGGCGCGCGCCTGCTGAATATCTGGCTGTAACGCCGTGAAGCCGGTGCGCCTTGGGGACTTGTCGGTGGGCTTTGTTCAGTCCTTGGCCGACGCCGTCCACAGCCACGACCTGGACCCGCAGCCGCTGCTGCTGCAATACGGCCTGGACCCGGCGCGCCTTGCCGAAGCCGGGGCGCGCCTGTCGATCCCGCGCTATATGCGCCTGGGCCACGCCGCCATCCAACTGACCGGCGACCCCGGCCTGGGCTTGCGCATGGGTCAATTGAGCCGTCTGAGCCAGGCGGGATTGGCCGGCGTCACCGCCGCACAGGCGCCGAACGTACGCGAAGCAGCGCGCGCACTGACGCGGTTTGAAGCGCTGTACGGCTCCAACTATCGTGGCCAGTCGAGCTTTCATGAGGACGCCGAAGGCGCTTGGCTGCGCTTCTATTCCATCAGCCCATACAACGCCTACAACCGCTTTGTGGTGGACTCGATCATCGCCGGCTGGCTGCAGCAATTGTCGAGCCTGGCCCAACAACCGGTGCAGGCCCAGCGCATCGACATCGAGTTTGAAGCCCCTGAGTACAGCGACCAGTACCGCGTGCTGGGTGACAGCCCCGTGCATTTCGGTGCCGAGGCCAACCAACTGCGCCTCAACCAGCCAACCCTGAGTCTGCGTAACCCGCAGCATTGCCCCAGCACCTGGCATCTGTTGTTGAAGTTATGTGAACAGGAGTTGGAGCAGCTCACCCGCACCCGCAGCCTGCGCGAGCGCATCACAAGGTTGCTTGGGCCGATGCTCAATGGTGGCCGGGAACCCGACCTGGAAGAAGTGGCGGCACGCTTGAAGCTGCCTACCTGGACGCTGCGCCGCAAACTGGCCGACGAAGGCACGCAGTTTCGCGCAATTCTCAACGATACCCGCCGCGATCTGGCCATGACCTACATTCGCGACACGGAACTGGCGTTCGGCGAGATCGCCTACTTGCTCGGTTTTGCCTCAGCCCAAGCCTTTCAACGGGCATTCAGGCGGTGGAACAACCAGACCCCAGGGGAATTTCGCCGCAGTCAGCGGCATTCCGCCTGAAGTCGGTGTTACAGCTCGGTGGCGTCATCGGCCGGATCCAGCGGATCCAGTTCAAACGCGTGGTACTCCAGCAGTTCTTCCTGGTATTCGTCCATGGCGGACTCCTTCTTGGTTAAAAGCGCTTGCAGATAAATGACCTGCAAGCCCAGCCTAAAGTGCCGTGATGACGAAAAAATGTCGGCGCCATGACGTTCCTGCACTTCAAGATAAAACGTAGCAGGGTTGGATCGATTTAGCGCCGGAATCTTGAGGTGCTATTGCAATCATTGCATTTGCAATCAATAACAGATTTCCATTAGGGTACGAGACTTCGTAGCAAGGAGCCTCGACCATGCCTGTCTCTACCGCCCAAGCCGCGCAGCGCTGTATCGATGCGCTGAGCAGTGCCGCCCCGCCGCCCGGCTCGCCGCTGTACACGGTCATGAACATGGCCAATACCCTGGAATTCAGCCGACAGGCCTGGGTGATTCGTGGCCAGTCACGCAGCCGCCGTGTGGGCAACTGGCCCAGTTGGTTTGCGCGCAATACCGGCGAAAAACCCATGCTGTACCTGCACCGTGCAGCATCGTCGGCGCAGTTATGTGGGCTGTCGCAGGCCGCCACGCAGCGCGGCATCCTCTGCAACGACGTCGAGAACCAGCCCTCTGCCTGGCCCAGGGGCGCGCAACCGTCGCTGCCGTTGTGGCTGGCGACCAACCCGCACTGCACTCCGTATGACCCGGCGTCCGGCGAAGAAGCCCGGGCGATTGTGCTGGCCGGGATTCGCGCGCTGTATGTCGACGGCAAGCCGGGGTTTTATTACCTCGCGCTGCATGATCAACAGCGCACAGCGAGGCTGGATAAGCAGGATCGTGAAAACGCGCTCAAGGGCATGTACTCGCTCCAGCGTACTCACACTGGGGAGGTGCGCTTGCTGGGTGCAGGCCGAGCGCTCGAGGACGTGACCCACGCGGCGCAATTGCTTGAACAGGATTGGGGCGTGACGGCGCAGGTATGGAGCTGCCCAAGCTACACGCGGCTGGCCCGTGAGGCAGCGGCGGCCGAGCGCTGGAATCGCCTGCACCCGATGGCTGCCCGGCAAAGCTGCCATCTGCATGAGTGCCTGGCCGGGAGCAGCGCGCCGGTGATTGCCGTGACCGGCTATCCGCAGGCGATTGTCGATCAGTTGGCGGCGTATGTGCAGGCGCGGTTTGTCGGGTTGGGTGCGGGGTCGGTGCAGGTTTCTGCGCCCAGTCGGTATTGGATTGTGGTGTGTGCGCTGCGGGCGTTGGCCGATGAAGGCCGTATTGGTGTTGAGCAGGTCGAAACGGCGATGCGTCGGTATCCACTGTGATGCATGGGCACGCGGTCAAACATGTGGGAGCTGGCTTGCCTGCTCCCACATTGGATCTTCGTCAGCTATTAGATCTTGCGTCGACTGCGGGTTTGCACGCCCGCCTCCACCGCCAACCCCGCAGTGCGCTCCAAGGTATCGGCAAACAGCTGGCGCTGCTCAGGCTCGATTTGCGACAGGAACAGCTCATCCACCGTGCTTTCGTAGATTTTCCACATCTTTTTACGCAACACCCGGCCGGCCTCAGTGATCGAGGCAAACGCTGCGCGGCCATCGCCGTCGGAGCGTGAACGCACTACCAGGCCGTCCTTTTCCAGGCGGTCTACCAGGCGTGTGAGGTTGTAGCGCTCAATCGCCAGCACATCGGCCAATTCGTGCATGCGCCGTGTGCCGTCGGGGCCGCTTTCCAGGCCCCATAACGCGTCATACCAGGCATAGGGCGGCAGGTCTGCTGCAGCCAGGCGGCGTTCGATTTCTCGGATGACCGTCCTGTGGGCCCTGACAAAACGGAACCATACATCTGGCTCTTTCGACGACATGCAACACCATCCGGGGAGTTTCAAGAAGGTTGCAATAGTAGCTCATCCCGCGCTAGATTCAGTCATGTAGTTGCAATTGCAATTACATTTGCGCAACTCCCACAAGGAGCCCGCTGCTTGAAATCCGCCTACCCTGGAGCCTCACATGACCCCCAATAACGCAGTAAGACTGGACGACGATCCACAGGAAACCCGCGAGTGGCTGGAGTCCATCGAATCGGTGCTGTCCACCGAAGGCCGCCCGCGTGCCCACTACCTGATTGATCAGTTGCTGGATTTCGACGTTGCGCGCCATGGTGACTTCTACGGGCGGGTGACCACGCCTTACGTCAACACCATCGCGGTTGACCGCCAATTGCCCTACCCCGGCAACCTGGCCATCGAGCGGCGCACCAATGCGTTTATTCGCTGGAATGCCATGGCGATGGTGCTGCGTGCGGGTAAACACTCGGGTGTTGGTGGGCATATTGCGACCTACGCGTCGGCCGCCGTCCTGTACGACGTAGGCTTCGACCACTTCTTCCGTGGCCGAACCGATACCTTCGACGGCGACCTGGTGTACATCCAGGGCCACTCCTCCCCGGGCATTTACGGCCGCGCCTACCTCGAAGGCCGCATCAGCGAAGCGCAGCTGGACAACTTCCGCCGCGAGGCCGGTGGCGAGGGCTTGTCCTCTTACCCGCACCCACGGCTGATGCCGGACTTCTGGCAGTTCCCGACAGTATCGATGGGCCTGGGCCCGATTACCGCCGCCTACCAGGCGCGCTTTATGCGCTACCTGGAGTTCCGTGACCTCAAGCAACACCAAGGCCGCAAGGTGTGGGCGTTTCTGGGCGACGGCGAAATGGACCAGCCGGAATCCCTGGCGGCCATCTCCCTGGCCGGCCGCGAGAAGCTCGACAACCTGATCTTTGTGGTCAACTGCAACCTGCAGCGCCTGGATGGCCCGGTGCGTGGCAATGCCAAGGTGATCCAGGAGTTCGAAAGCCTGTACCGCGCCGCCGGCTGGAATGTGATCAAGGTGATCTGGGGCGGCGGCTGGGATGCGCTGCTGGAAAAGGACCAGAGCGGCCTGTTGCGACAACGCATGATGGAGTGCGTGGACGGCGACTACCAGAACTACAAATCCCAGAACGGCGCCTATGTGCGTGAACATTTCTTCGGCAAATACCCGCAATTACTGGCGCTGGTTGCCGACATGTCCGACGACGATATCTGGAAACTCTCACGCGGTGGCCACGACCCGGACAAGGTCTACAATGCCTACGCCGCTGCCGTGCGCCACAAGGGCCAACCGACGGTGATCCTGGCCAAAACCGTCAAGGGCTTTGGCATGGGCGAAGCGGGCGAAGGCCAGAACATCAATCACCAGTTGAAGAAGATGGGCGCTGATGCAGTAAAAGCCTTTCGCGACCGCTTCGGCCTGGAAGTGGCCGATGACCAGCTCGACGAAATCCCTTACCTCAAGCCCGCCGCCGACAGCGAAGAAGCCCGCTACTTCGCTGCCCGTCGCCAGGCGTTGGGCGGCTATGTGCCAGCACGACACACTGCAGTCGAGGCCTTGCAGATTCCCGAACTGAGCGCCTTTGCCACCCAACTCAAAGACACCGGCGAGCGTGCCATCTCCACCACCATGGCGTTTGTGCGCATCCTCGGCACGCTGCTGAAAGACCCGCACCTGGGCAAGCTGATCGTACCCATCGTGCCGGACGAGTCGCGCACCTTCGGCATGGAGAGCCTGTTCCGCCAGATCGGCATTCATTCCGCCGTCGGCCAGCTCTACACCCCACAAGACGCCGGGCAATTGAGCTACTACAAAGAGAGCAAAGACGGACAGATCATGCAGGAAGGCCTGAATGAATCCGGGGCTATTTCTTCGTGGATTGCGGCGAGTACGTCCTACAGCAATCACGGCTTGATGACCGTGCCGTTCTACATTTTCTATTCGATGTTCGGTTTCCAGCGCGTCGGCGACCTGGCCTGGGCCGCCGGCGATGCCCGCGCTCGCGGCTTTCTGCTGGGCGCCACGGCCGGCCGCACCACGCTGATGGGCGAAGGCTTGCAGCATGACGACGGCCACAGCCACATCCTGGCGTCGGTGATCCCCTGCTGCGTCGCCTATGACCCGACCTTTGCCTACGAGCTGGCTGTGATCATTCGCGAAGGCATGCGGCGCATGTACGTCGAACAAGAGGACATTTACTACTACATCACCCTGCTCAACGAGAACTACCCGCACCCGGCCATGCCCGAAGGCGTGGAGGACGGGATTCTCAAAGGCTTGTATCCGCTGAGCACGTCCCCCCAGGCGCAGGTGCAATTGATGGGCAGCGGCTCGATCCTGCGCGAAGTAATTGGCGCAGCGCAACTGCTCGACAAGGACTTTGGCGTAGCCAGTAATGTCTGGAGCGCCACCAGCCTGACCGAATTGCGCCGCGACGGGCACGCCGTGGAGCGCTGGAACCTGTTGCATCCGCAGGACGAACCGCGTGCGAGCTACGTGGAAACCAGCCTGGCCGGACACAGCGGGCCGGTGGTGGTGGCGACGGACCATATGAAGTTATTCGCCGACCAGATCCGCCCGTTTGTACACGGCCGCCGTTTTGTGGCGCTGGGCACCGATGGCTTTGGGCAATCGGACACCCGCGAAACCCTGCGCGAGTTCTTTGAGGTGGACCGCCACTTCATCGTGCTGGCGGCGCTGAAGGCGCTGGCCGATGACGGCGTGATCGGGCGTGACAAGGTGAGCGAGGCCATCAGCCGCTACGGGATAAACGTCGACAAGACGAACCCCGTAGCCGTCTGAGTTACCGCCCAGGCGTTGGCAGCGGTGGAATCGCCTCTGTCGGCGCCGGCAGGTTCGGGTTGGTCGGCGATGGGGCTGGTTCCGCAGCCGGTGCAGGTGTTGGCGCAGTGGTCGGCGCCGGCTCGGCCTGTGGCGCAATCGGTGCCGCCTCCGGCGGCGGTGCCAGCGGTTCCGACACGGCGGGCGCTACCGGAGCGTCTTTGGGCGCGTCTATCTTATCGGCGGGCGCTACCTTATCGGCAGGCGCTACCTTATCGGCAGGCGCAGGCTTATCGGCAGGCGCAGCCGCTTTCGGCTCCGGCATGCCCAGCTCAGCCTTGGGCTTCTCTGGAATATGCTCGGCCGCCTTCACGTCCTGGGGCAGGAACACATCCACCAGCGAGAAGTAGCGATCGTAAAACTTCGGTGCCGTCACTGTCTCGCTGGCCACCTTGACCATCGAATCATCGGTTGAGCCGATCGGCATCGACACCGAGCCCAACACACCCACGCCGAGGCTGGCGGAGTTGTTGACCTTCTTCAGCGCGTAGCGGTCCTGCAAGGCATTGGCAAACATGGTCGAATGCTTGGCGCCTTTGCCATCATCGGCACATACCACGTTGAAGCTGATTTGCAGATGGGTTTCGCCGGTTTGCTGGAAACTCTTGTTACCCACCACCAGCTTGGGGTCGCTGCTGGTGATGATGTAACCCTGGCTCAACAGCGCACGTCGCGCCGCTTCACAGGCCGCCACATCGCTGACCGGGTAATCACGGGAGAACGTACCGGAGTCGTCGAAATTCTCATGTTCATAAATAGCGGTCTTGGGTGACGAGCAGCCCGCAGCGCCCGCCAGCACGAGCGCCAACCCGAGGCTACGCAAGTGAAATGATGTCGACATCGAAAATCCTGAGGAAAACAGTCAGGGCGCTATTGTGCAACAGAACGCAGGGTTGGCGCGCACATTCCTGTCGGTAAAACGTCACAGCGTTATTACACCGCCTGCGCAGGGAAAAGCCCGGCAGACATATGGTCGATAAACACCCGCAGCTTGGCCGAGGCAAAGCGACTCGAGGGCCACAGCATCCAGAAACTGCCACGGTGGACCAGGTGCTCATCCAGCACCCGTTGCAGACGCCCCTGGCGCACCGCCTCCTTGACCATGAAGTCCGGCAGGCAGGCGATGCCCAAACCTTCGTGCACCACATAGTTGAGGGACTCGATGGTGGTGCTGATCAGCGGCGCACGTAACACCGGCTCCGCCACGCCGGGCACATGGCGCAGTGGCCAGGGTTCCAGCTTGCCGGTGGCGCAGAATTTGTGGCGCAGGCAGGCATGGTCGCTCAAGTCCTGCGGGTGTTGCGGGGTGCCGTATTGCGCCAGGTAGCCTGGCGAGGCCACCAACACCAGTTGGTAATGCCCCAGATGACGTGCCATCAGCCGCGAATCTTCCGGCTTGCCGGTACGAATCACCGCATCAAAACCTTCCTCGATCACGTCCACCATGCGGTCAGAAAAATCCACATCCAGCTCGATGTCCGGGTAGGCGCGCATAAAATCGCTGAGCACCGGCATCAACAGCCCACGCACCTGCGGCAAGCTGATGCGCAGCGTGCCTCGGGGCGTGGCGCCGGCCTCAGTCAGCTCCTGCTCGGCCGCCTCCACCTCGGCCAGAATCCGCCGCGAGCGCTCGAGGAACAACGCGCCTTCGCCGGTCAGGGTGACGCTGCGTGTGCTGCGATGAAACAGCCGCACGCCCAGGCGTTCTTCCATGCGCGCGATGCTTTTGCCCACCGCCGAAGATGACACCCCCAAAACGCGGCCAGCTGCGGTGAAGCTGCGGGTTTCCGCAACCTGCACGAACACCGAAAGGCCGCTCAGACTGTCCATTGCCCTACCCTTTTTTATTGCGGACGTTGACGTCCGATAAGTTCGGAACCTTAGCCTGTTTTTCCGCAACCCGCAGCCCCCTACTCTGCCTCCTGACCTTTTGCATGGAGACGCAACATGAGCGACTGCCCTTCGATTACCGGCCCGGCCGCCACGGCCGTAAAGGACGCACTGCCTCTCGCCGGCTTACTGGCGTTGGCGTGCGCAGGGTTTATCACGATTCTCACCGAGGCCATGCCGGCCGGGCTGCTGCCTCAGATGGGCGAAGGGCTGCAGGTTTCACAGGCGTTAGTCGGCCAACTGGTGACCCTGTATGCCCTTGGCTCGTTACTCGCGGCCATCCCCCTCACCCTACTGACCCGAGGCTGGCGGCGGCGCCCTTTGCTGCTGATTGCCATCGGCGGCTTTGCCTTGGTCAACAGCGTGACGGCACTGTCCACCCATTACGGGCTGACCCTGGCCGCGCGCTTTTTTGCCGGGGTGTTCGCCGGGTTGCTCTGGGCACTGCTGGCCGGGTACGCCAGCCGAATGGTGGCCCCGCACCTGCAAGGCCGGGCGATTGCGGTCGCCATGCTCGGCGCACCGCTGGCCTTGTCACTGGGTGTACCTGCCGGCACGTTCCTCGGCGCTGCGGTGGGCTGGCGCCTGAGCTTTGCAATCATGACCGGGCTGACGCTGTTGCTGTTGGTGTGGGCGCGCTGGCAACTGCCGGACTTCGCCGGCCAGCCGGAACAAAAGCGCCTGGGCTTGCGCCAGGTACTGAGCCTGCCAGGTATTCGTCCAGTGTTGTGGGTGACCTTTACCTACGTGCTGGCGCACAACATTCTCTACACCTACATCGCGCCGTTACTGGTGCCTGCCGGAATAGCCGCCGACATCGACCGGATACTGCTGGTATTCGGCTTGGCGGCCCTGTTGAGCATCTGGCTGACGGGCATGCTGATTGATCAACACTTGCGGCGCCTGCTGATCATCAGTTGCGTGATGTTCGCCGTATCGGCCCTGGCACTGGGCGTGTGGATGACCTCCACCCGTGCGGTGTATGCCAGCGTGGCGCTGTGGGGCCTGGCCTTTGGTGGCTTGCCGGCGCTGTTGCAAACGGCACTGGCCAAGTCTGCCGGCGACTCGGCTGACGCAGCGCAGTCAATGCTGGTGACGGTGTGGAACCTGGGAATTGCCGGCGGCGGGCTAGCAGGCGGTATGTTGCTACAAACATCGGGGGTGGCGTTGTTCCCGTGGGCGGTTGCCGGGTTGGTGCTTTTGGCATTGGCCGCGACACGGCGCATCGCGAGGACAAGCGCTTGATATACGGTTAATCTTGAAACACCCTGAAACTTATTCGGAATTCACCTGGGTGATCAAACCGTTCATTTCACTGCGCCGCCGCTTTACCTCACTGCGTTGGCGCACCCGGATCACCCTGTGGGCCGGCGCCACCATCGCCGGGCTGATGGTGGTGATGTTTGCGCGCCTGGCTGACGTGGCGCTCACTCAGTTCGCCGAGCAATCCAGCGCCCATCCGTGGCTGCCCTTCCTCTACACACCGCTGGTGGGCATGCTGGTGGTGTGGCTGACCACACGTTTTTTTGCCGGAGCCCAAGGCAGTGGCATTCCCCAGGTCATCGCCGCTACTCGCCTGGCCAACAAAGGACAGGACGTCAGCAAGCTGGTGTCCTTGCGCATCGCATTGGCCAAGATAGGCCTCGGAACACTGGCGTTGACCGGCGGTTTCTCTGCCGGGCGCGAAGGGCCGTCCGTGCAAGTGGCGGCATCGATCATGCATTTCTTCCATCGCTACCTGCCCAATGCACGCATCATCCGCAGCGAAGACTTGATCCTGGCCGGCGGCGCCGCCGGTATTGCCGCCGCGTTCAATACGCCGCTGGCCGGCGTCGCCTTCGCAGTAGAAGAGTTGGGGCGCAAGCTAGAAACCCGCACCAGCGGGGTATTGCTCAGCACCATTATTTTGTCGGGGATGGTCGCCATCGCCCTGCAGGGCAATTACAACTATTTTGGCCACCTGGACGTTGAAGGGATCAAGCTCGACATCATTGTTCCGGTATTGGCGGCAGGCATCGGCTGTGGCGTGCTCGGCGGGCTGTTCAGTCGCATGCTGCTGTGGCCCCAGCGCTACCACAGGTTTGTGGTCTGGGAATGGCGGCGCGCCCACCCGGTTTGGTTCGCCGGGGCGTGTGGGCTGGTGGTCGCAATCCTGGGCTGGCTCAGCGGCGGGATGTCCTTCGGCAGCGGCTACGGGATTACTTCGCAGATCATTGCCGCCGATGTCGGCCTGCCGTGGCATGCGCCTGTCACGCGTTTTCTGGCGACGGTCGTGACGTATTTTTCCGGAATTCCGGGCGGCATTTTTGCCCCGTCGCTGGCCGTCGGCGCGGCCGTGGGCGCCAACGCAGCCGAGTTTTTCGCGCTGGCAGCGCAACCGATCATTGCGCTGTGCATGGTGGGCTTCCTGGCTGCCGTGACGCAATCGCCGATCACCTCGGCGATCATCGTAATGGAGATGATCGACAGCCACGGGATGGTGATCAGCCTGATGGCGGTGGCGCTGATTGCCAAAGCCGTCAGTTCGCGGATGGGGCCGGAGTTGTACCAGCAATTGGCGCGCGGGTTTCTGCACCCACCGACAAAAAGCCCTTAACCCTGACAACATTGTTTACAACTTATTCATCAACTTCCTATCATCACCCTGGGTGCGTGACTGCATAGGGCACAACGCAGGTTAAAGCAAAGCATTGGTCGGGCCGCCAATGGAGACTTGTCGTGCCCAAAAAACACCCTGCCATCCCTCGCCCCCAGGCATTGACCGAGGGCGCACTGTCGGCCCTTGAGCGATTTTCACGCATCGAAGCCGTCAGCGGCATCGTCCTGTTGCTGGCGGCCATTGCAGCGTTGATCTGGGCCAACAGCCCGGCCGCCGCGTCCTACGAACACTTCTGGAACACCCCGATTACCCTCGGGCTGGGCGATTTCAGTGTGTCGCGCTCCCTGCACTTTCTGGTCAATGACGGCCTGATGACCATTTTCTTCCTGGTGGTAGGTGCGGAGATACGTCAGGAAATAAAGGACGGCGCACTCGCCAACCTGAAACTCGCGACCCTGCCGCTGGGCGCCGCACTGGGTGGCGTAGTGATGCCGGCCATTATCTACACCGCGCTCAACCATGGCACCGCCGCCGCGAGTGGCTGGGCCGTGCCCACCGCCACCGACATTGCCTTTGCCGTCGGCGTGCTGGCGCTGTTGGGCAAATCCATCCCCAGCGGTGTACGCGTCCTGCTGCTGGCACTGGCCATCATCGACGACATCGTGGCGATCCTGATCATTGCGGTGTTTTTCACTGCAAGCCTCGACTACATGGGTCTGGTGGTTGCCGCAGGTGGGCTAGCCTTGGTGTTGGTGTTCCAACGAATGGGCATCAGCAAGGCGGCGATCTATCTGCTGCCGGGGGCGATTGTCTGGTTCGGCCTGCTCAAGACCGGCGTGCACCCGACCCTCGCCGGGGTGATCCTGGGCCTGATGACGCCGGTCAGTTCCAAACCGACCACCGAACGCCCACTGGACACCATCGGCCGCACCTTCAACGAGCTGATGGATCGCCTCTCGCGACCGGCCGAAGACGCGCACCAGGTCGCCAAGCCGCTCAAGCAACTGCGCGAAGCCCAGCGCGAACTGATGCCGCCGGTGCAGCGCGTGCAGTCGGCGTTGCATCCGTGGGTCGCATTCGGTGTGATGCCGTTGTTCGCCCTGGCCAATGCCGGTGTCAGTTTGCAAGGCTTGAACCTTGAGCATCCGCTGCCCCATGGCGTGTTCATGGGCGTGATCTTCGCCCTGGTGATCGGCAAGCCGTTGGGCGTGATGCTGGCGAGCATCACGCTGGTCAAACTCAATATCTGCAAGCTGCCTGACGGTGTCACCTGGAGCGGTGTCGGCCTGGTCGGCCTGCTGGCGGGGATTGGTTTTACCATGTCGATCTTTATCTCGTCCCTGGCCTTCTCCGACCCGGAACTGTTGGCTGCGGCCAAACTGAGTGTGTTGACGGCCTCGACCGTGGCGGCGGTGATTGGGTTGAGCTGGGGCAAACTGAAGTTCTGAGCCCGTCTGCGCGTCCCGCTTTCTGCATTTGCGTACGGGTGACGCAGAGCGTCACGGGATGCATTACCACGCAGAGCGTGGGAACGATCAGTTCTGAGCCGATCATTGCGCAAAAAAAAGCCCCCGGTCCTTTCAGACCGGGGGCTTTCTATTCAAACCAACATCAGAATTTCTTGATGTCAGCCTTGGTTTCCAACTGCTTGCGGTAGGCAGCAAAGTCCTGTTGGCCAATACGCGAGGCGAGGAAGCGGCGGTATTGCGCCTTTTCTTCGTCGGTAGGGGCTGCAGCTTCGTTGACGCCGTTCAAGCGCACGATCACCAGGCTACCGTCAGCCAGGGTCACGGTGGTGAAGGTCGGCTTGTCTTTGGCCGCAGGCTTAGGCATGCGGAACAGGGCTTGCAGCACGGCCGGCTCGATCGCTTCAGCGTTACGGGTCGCCGCTTCAGTCACCTTCCAGGCCTGGCCGTCGATCGGCTGGTTCAACGGGGTCTTGCCGTCACGCAGGCTGGCGATCAACTCGTCGGCATGGGTTTTGGCAGCCGCGATGGCGCGCTCTTTGGTCATCTGGGTGCGGATCGCAGCCGACACGCTTTCCAGCGGCAGTTGCGCAGGCTTCAGATGCTCCTTGGCACGCAGCACGATGATGGTTTCCGGGTCCAGCTCGATAGCGCTGCTGTTGGCACCTTCATCCAGCACTTCCGGGCTGAACGCTGCGGTAACCACGGCACGGTTGGCCGCAACACCTTCGCCACCTTCACGGCCAAACGGCGCGGACGTGTGCACGGTCAGCTTCAGGTCGGACGCCGGCTGAGCCAGGTCGGAGGCTTCGAATGCCGCGTCTTCCAATTGCTTGGTCGCTTCGACATAACGCTGCTCGACCTGCTGGGTCTTGAGCTCGCGGGTCAGCTTGTCTTTCAGGCTGGCAAACGATGGCACTTCAGGTGCTTCAACGCCCAACAGCTTGATCAAGTGCCAACCGAAAGTGGTGCGCACCGGCGCCGACACCTGGTCCTTGTTCAAGGCATACAGGGCGGTTTCGAAGTCCGGGTCGTAGACGCCAGGGCCGGCAAAGCCCAAGTCACCGCCATTGTTGGCCGAACCTGGATCCTGGGAGAACTCCTTGGCCAGGGCGTCGAACTTCTCACCCTTGGCCAGGCGTGCCTGGATGTCTTCGATCTTGGCCTTGGCTTGCGCGTCGGTGGTCTTGTCGTTGACTTCGATCAGAATGTGCGCGGCACGACGCTGTTCAGCGAGGTTGGCGGTTTCTTTCTGATAGGCAGCCTGCAGCTCTTCGTCCTTGACGGTGACCTGGTCGAAGAAGGAAGACTTCTTCAGTTCCAGGTAATCGATGACCACTTGGTCCGGGGTCATGAACTCTTTGGCGTGCTTGTCGTAGTAAGCCTTGACCTCATCGTCGGTGAGCTTCACCGCCGCAGGGTCAGTCTTGATGTTGACGGTGGCAAAATCGCGGGTCTGTTTTTCCAGACGGGCGAAAGCCAGCACTTCGGCGTCGGTGACGAAACCGCTGCCGGCGATGCCTGCGCGAACCTGGCCGATCAGCATTTCCTGGGTCAGCATCTGACGGAATTGCATACGGGTGTAGCCCAGCTGACGGATCACCTGGTCAAAGCGTTCGGCACTGAACTTGCCGTCCACCTGGAATTCCGGCGTCTGCAGGATCACTTGGTCCAGCGCAGCTTCAGAGAAGCCGAACTTGGAATCAGCGGCGCCTTGCAGCAACAGCTTGCGATCGATCAGGCCCTTCAGAGCCGCTTCGCGCAGGAGTTTTTCGTCCAGCAGCGAAGCATCGAAATCCTTGCCCAGCTGTTGCATCAGCTGGCGACGTTGCATGTCAACGGCCTGGCCCAGTTCGGTCTGGGTGATTTCTTCACCGTTGACCTTGGCTACGTCCTGCTTGTTGTTACCCGAAGCCTGGAAAATGGCCTCGATACCGGTGAACGCCATCAATGCGACGATGATCCCGATAATGGTCTTGGCAATCCAGCCTTGTGAATTGTCCCTGATATTTTGCAGCATGCGTCCCCCAGAAACGGTTGATCTTCAAAAATTAGGCAACCGTGGAGCGTGGGTAGAGTCCGGATAGAAGAAAGGCGCATCCGAGGATGCGCCTTCTCGTAACTGGCGGAGCGGACGGGGTTTTGAACCAACACCCCAGGCCCTGGCGACCCGATGGATACGTGGGTCAGCTGCCGCTCCGCTGCCAGGCCAGACCTGCGTCTGACCCGGGTAGGCAAGGCTTGAACGAAGCTTAGTTAACCGCTTCTTTCAGGGCTTTACCGGCTTTGAAACCTGGTTTTTTGGCAGCAGCGATTTGCAGTGCTTTGCCAGTCTGTGGGTTACGGCCAGTGCGAGCTGGGCGGTCAGTCACAGAGAAAGTACCGAAGCCTACCAGTACCACGGAGTCGCCGGCCTTCAGAGCGCCAGTGACGGATTCGATTACTGCGTCCAGCGCACGGCCAGCAGCGGCTTTCGGGATATCAGCGGATGCGGCGATAGCATCAATCAGTTCCGACTTGTTCACTCTAAGTCCCCTTATATATCTATTGAGTATGATTCTAAGTTTTTTGGTGAAAGCAAAAACCAGTGCTGAATGGCCTACAGACACTTAAGAGCCGCTTTATAACAAGGGCTCTAAAAAGCTGTCAAGGAAGCCCCCAGGCTCATTCGCATTAATGCGTGCTAATTCTTTCCTTGGAATCGGACTCGCGTTTTTCGTCCTTCGCGACAATCTCCGGAGCCACATCCGGCAAGGGCTCCGGCGCGTATTGCAACGCAATTTGCAGGACCTCGTCAATCCATTTAACCGGTTTAATCTGAAGATCCTGCTTGATATTGTCAGGAATTTCCTTCAAGTCGCGAACATTCTCTTCCGGAATGATCACGGTCTTGATACCGCCTCGGTGTGCAGCGAGCAATTTCTCTTTCAGACCACCGATGGCCAATACCTGACCCCGCAGGGTAATTTCCCCGGTCATCGCCACATCGGCACGCACAGGAATGCCAGTCAGTGCCGACACCAATGCCGTGCACATGCCTACACCGGCGCTAGGGCCGTCTTTGGGGGTCGCCCCTTCCGGCATGTGGATGTGGGTGTCGTGCTTCTCGTGGAAGTCCAGGGGGATCCCCAGGCTCTTGGCGCGGCTGCGCACCACGGTCTGCGCGGCGGTGATCGATTCGACCATCACATCACCCAGCGAGCCCGTCTTGATAAGCTGGCCTTTGCCCGGGATCACCGCCGCTTCGATGGTCAGCAGTTCGCCGCCCACCTGGGTCCACGCCAGGCCCGTCACCTGCCCTACCTGATCCTGCTGCTCAGCCAGGCCGTAACGGAATTTCTTCACGCCCAGGAAGTGCTCCAGGGAATCGGCAACCACCTTCACCGAGAAGCGTTTTTCCAGCGAGTGCTCCTTGACCGCTTTGCGGCAGATCTTCGCAATCTGACGCTCAAGGCCACGCACACCGGCTTCGCGGGTGTAGTAACGCACGATGTCGCGGATCGCTTCGACGTCAAATTCGATCTCGCCCTTTTTCAGGCCATTGGCCGAAATCTGCTTGGGCGCGAGGTATTTGACGGCGATGTTGATCTTCTCGTCTTCGGTGTAACCCGGCAGACGAATCACCTCCATCCGGTCCAGCAGGGCTGGCGGGATGTTCATGGAGTTGGAGGTGCACAGGAACATTACGTCGGACAAGTCGTAGTCGACTTCCAGGTAATGGTCGTTGAAATTGTGGTTCTGCTCGGGGTCGAGCACTTCGAGCAACGCCGAGGCCGGATCGCCACGCATGTCGCTGCCCATTTTGTCGATTTCATCGAGCAGGAACAGCGGGTTGCGCACACCCACCTTCGTCATCTTTTGAATCAATCTTCCTGGCATCGAACCGATGTACGTACGGCGATGGCCACGAATTTCCGCTTCATCACGCACACCGCCAAGGGCCATGCGCACAAATTTACGGTTGGTGGCACTGGCAATCGACTCGGCCAGGGAAGTTTTACCTACACCCGGAGGGCCGACCAGGCACAACACCGGGCCACGAATTTTCTTCACGCGCTTTTGCACGGCGAGGTATTCGAGGATGCGTTCTTTGACTTCTTCGAGGCCGTAGTGGTCGGCGTCAAGGATCTCTTCGGCACGGGCCAGGTCCAGGCGCACTTTGGTCTGAGCTTTCCACGGCACCTGCACCAGCCAGTCGATGTAGGAACGCACCACGGTGGCTTCGGCCGACATTGGCGACATTTGCTTGAGCTTGTTCAGCTCAGCCATGGCCTTGGTCAGGGCGTCTTTAGGCAGGCCGGCGGCGTCGATGCGCTTTTTCAGCTCTTCGACTTCGTTGTGGCCTTCTTCGCTGTCGCCGAGTTCTTTCTGAATGGCCTTCATCTGCTCATTCAGGTAGTACTCGCGCTGGCTGCGCTCCATTTGTTTCTTCACGCGACCACGGATGCGCTTCTCAACCTGCAGCAGGTCGATTTCACCATCCAGCAGCGCCAGCACGTGTTCAACACGGGCCGGCAGGTCGATGATTTCGAGGATGTCCTGCTTCTGCTCGATCTTGAGCGCCATGTGCGCGGCCATGGTGTCGACCAGGCGGCTTGGCTCATCGATGCTGTTGAGGGACGACAGCACTTCAGCCGGGACTTTCTTGCCCAGTTGCACATACTGCTCGAACTGCGAGAGCAGGCTGCGCACAAACACTTCGGATTCGCGCTCAGGGGCTTCGACTTCGTCGATCAGCGCCACTTCGGCGCGCAGGTGACCGTCCACCTCCATGAAGCGCTCGACCGCACCACGCTGCTCGCCTTCGACCAGCACCTTGACGGTGCCATCGGGCAACTTGAGCAATTGCAGAACAGTCGCAACGGTACCGACCCGATACAGGGCATCTTCGCCTGGATCATCATCAGCAGGATTCTTCTGGGCCAACAGCAGGATCTGCTTGTCGCCCGTCATCGCAGCCTCGAGGGCTTCGATAGACTTCTCGCGCCCCACGAACAGCGGGATAACCATGTGCGGATAGACGACGACATCACGCAACGGCAGGAGAGGCAATTCAATGGTTGTCTTCATGATTTCGCCTCTATGACAGTTGAAAAATTAGCTTGAAACCAAGATGGGGGCTGTACGCAAAAAAAACAAGCTCAATGCCAGCAGTTAAACGCATGAATAAACGCGAATTTAACCGCAAAACACAAACCGCCCCGAAAAACCGCCACATAAAAAGAAAGGGCCTCGAAAGGCCCTTGCTTGTACTGCGACGGCTTGACGCTTACGCGTCAGGTGCAACCTTGGCAGCCGGCTCACTGTTTTCGTAGATATACAGTGGCTTGGATTTGCCTTCGATAACGCTTTCGTCGATCACCACCTTGCTCACCTCGGATTGCGAGGGGATTTCGTACATGGTGTCGAGCAACACGCCTTCGAGGATCGAACGCAGGCCACGTGCACCGGTCTTGCGCTCCAGTGCCCGCTTGGCCACTGATTTGAGCGCGTCGGTACGGAACTCGAGGTCTACACCTTCCATCTCGAACAGCTTGGCGTATTGCTTGGTCAGGGCGTTTTTCGGCTCGGTGAGGATCTGAATCAGAGCAGCCTCATCCAGCTCGTCCAACGTGGCCAGGACCGGCAGACGGCCAACGAATTCCGGGATCAGACCGAACTTGACCAGATCGTCAGGCTCGACTTCACGCAGGGACTCGCCCACCTTCTTGCCTTCTTCCTTGCTGCGCACTTCTGCACCGAAGCCGATGCCGCCACGGGTGGAACGTTGCTGAATAACCTTTTCCAGCCCCGAGAAAGCACCGCCACAGATGAACAGGATGTTGCGCGTATCAACCTGAAGGAATTCCTGCTGCGGGTGCTTGCGGCCGCCTTGTGGCGGTACGGAAGCAACCGTGCCTTCGATCAGTTTCAACAGGGCTTGCTGCACGCCTTCACCGGAAACGTCCCGAGTGATCGACGGGTTGTCGGACTTGCGCGAAATCTTGTCGATTTCGTCGATGTAGACAATACCCATCTGGGCCTTCTCTACGTCGTAGTCGCACTTTTGCAGCAGCTTCTGAATGATGTTCTCGACATCTTCACCCACGTAGCCAGCCTCGGTGAGGGTGGTGGCGTCGGCGATGGTGAATGGAACGTTCAGCAGACGAGCGAGGGTTTCTGCAAGCAGGGTTTTACCCGAGCCTGTAGGACCGATCAGCAAGATGTTGCTCTTGCCGAGTTCGACTTCGTCGCCTTTCTTGTCACGCTGGTTCAAGCGCTTGTAGTGGTTGTACACCGCTACCGCCAAAACCTTTTTTGCACGCTCTTGACCAATCACATACTGATCAAGGATGCCGCTGATTTCTTTAGGCGAAGGCAATTTATGCGCGCTGCTCTCGGCCTGGGCTTCCTGCACCTCCTCGCGGATGATGTCATTGCACAGGTCGACGCACTCGTCGCAGATAAACACCGAGGGGCCGGCAATCAATTTGCGTACTTCATGCTGGCTTTTGCCGCAGAAGGAGCAATAGAGCAGCTTGCCGTTGTCCTCGCCGTTGCGGGTGTCAGTCATTCGTTCGATCCAAATCCGATAGGCTTGCAACACAAGATGAAGGCTTATGCGGGCTTTTTCAAGCCCGCCGGTGGTCGGACATGCCGACCAGCCTTATTTTGAGGTGCTTATATTAAGCGGGGCGCTTTTCGATCACTGCGTCGATCAACCCGTATTCACGAGCAGCTTCAGCGCTCATGAAATTGTCGCGGTTGGTATCACGCTCGATTTCTTCCAGGGTGTGCCCGCTGTGTTTGGCCATCAGCGTGTTCAGACGCTCACGAATAAACAGGATTTCCTTGGCGTGGATTTCGATGTCCGATGCCTGGCCCTGGAAACCGCCCAACGGCTGGTGAATCATCACGCGCGAGTTCGGCAGGCAGTAACGCTTGCCCTCGGCACCTGCGGTCAGCAGGAAAGCGCCCATGCTGCAGGCCTGGCCGATGCACGTGGTCGACACGTTTGGCTTGATGAACTGCATGGTGTCGTAGATCGACATGCCTGCAGTAACCGAGCCGCCCGGGGAGTTGATGTAAAGATGGATGTCCTTGTCCGGGTTTTCCGCTTCAAGGAACAGCAGTTGCGCGCAGATCAGGTTGGCCATGTAGTCCTCTACCGGGCCGACCAGAAAAATCACTCGCTCCTTGAGCAGGCGCGAGTAGATGTCATAGGCGCGTTCGCCACGAGCAGATTGCTCGACAACCATCGGGACCAAGCCGCCAGCGGCCTGGATATCAGAGTTCTGCTGAATATAGGAATTACGGAACATGCTCTGCAGTTACTCCCAAATAGTCATGTCTTGAAAACGCATAAGCCAGCGCGAGGCTGGCTTATGGTTATATTTCGAACGAGTTGGACAATCAGTCGGCTTGTGCTGCTTCCGCCGGTTTGACTGCTTCTTCGTAAGAGACCGCTTTGTCGGTCACCTTAGCCTTCTGCAGAACAGTATCCACAACTTGTTCTTCCAGCACAACCGAACGTACTTCGTTCAGTTGCTGGTCGTTCTTGTAGTACCAAGCCACGACCTGCTCAGGCTCCTGGTAGGCCGAAGCCATTTCCTGGATCATTTCGCGAACGCGATCTTCGTCAGGCTTGAGGTCGAATTGCTTGACCACTTCAGCCACGACCAGACCCAGCACAACGCGGCGCTTGGCTTGCTCTTCGAACAGCTCGGCCGGCAGCTGGTCAGGCTTGATGTTGCCACCGAACTGCTGAACCGCTTGAACGCGCAGGCGATCCACTTCGTTGGACAGCAGGGCCTTGGGCACTTCGATCGGGTTGGCGGCCAGCAGACCATCCATCACCTGGTTCTTGACCTTGGACTTGATGGCCTGACGCAGCTCACGCTCCATGTTCTTGCGAACTTCGGTACGGAAGCCGTCGATGCCGGTTTCCTTGATACCGAACTGGGCGAAGAATTCTTCGTTCAGCTCAGGCAGCTTAGGCTCGGAAACACTGTTGACGGTCACGGTGAACTCGGCGGCTTTGCCGGCCAGGTCCAGGTTCTGGTAGTCAGCAGGGAAAGTCAGGTTCAGAACGCGCTCTTCACCGGCCTTGGCGCCAACCAGGCCGTCTTCGAAGCCCGGGATCATGCGGTTGGAACCCAGCACCAGCTGGGTGCCCTTGGCGGAGCCGCCAGCGAATGCTTCGCCGTCAACCTTGCCAACGAAATCGATGTTCAGCTGGTCTTCGTTCTGGGCGGCACGGTCGGCCACTTCAAAACGGGTGTTCTGCTTGCGCAGGATTTCCAGCATGTTGTCCAGGTCGGCATCTGCCACGTCAGCGCTCAGGCGCTCAACGGCGATGTCTTCGAAACCGGCAACGGTGAATTCCGGGAACACTTCGAATACGGCAACGTATTCCAGGTCTTTACCGGCTTCCAGGGACTTAGGCTCGATCGAAGGCGAACCCGCTGGGTTCAGCTTGTGCTCGACAACGGCTTCGTAGAAGGAAGCCTGGATCACGTCACCAACAGCTTCCTGACGCGCATCGGCACCAAAACGACGCTTGATTTCACTCATTGGCACTTTGCCTGGACGGAAACCAGCGATCTTGGCCTTTTGGGCAGTCTGCTGCAGACGCTTGTTGACCGCAGTCTCAATACGCTCTGCCGGCACGGTGATGCTCAGGCGGCGCTCGATGGCAGTAGTATTTTCAACAGAAACTTGCATGGATATTCCTCGTTGCACAGACGTTAGCCGGCCGTTTCCGACCCCAGAATCAAGGGCATGCATTCTAGTGGGTCAAACTCAAGAAGTCACCCTACTGAAAACGGGTGGAAAAACAGCAGGCCATTTATAGGTTCAAGTGCACGCATGCACCTCATCCCGTTAGCAAATACAGCGCATCTCGCCAGGGCTCTAGCGCCAGCCCTTCTATATATATAGAAGAGGCTGGATGCACACCCCGGCGAGCGACCCTGCAAGCAAGGTCGAAGGGTGTGGCAGCAGCATCGAGAAACACAAATACGATGAAACGCCCTACCCTGGAAACTCAAAACACTCAAACAAAAACGGCACAGCCCTTTTTCAGGTACTGCGCCGTTATTCGCTATTAAATAGCTGTACCGACCCTTATATAGCCGCGGATCAGTTCTACACGCTCAAAACCGGCAACGATTCTAACGCCAAGGCATTGAGAATGCTTGTTTTTTCTTGACGTCAATCAACGCCACAGGCCTGATGCCGGTCGATGGCGGCAAAAACCCGACTGCGCGCCCGGTGCAGCAGCACCCGCGCATTGCACAGACTGACGCCCAGCAACTCGGCAATCTCCTCAAGCTCAAGCCCTACCCGCTCACGCAGCACAAGCGCAGCGCTCTGAAGCGTCGACAGTTCCTGCAACGCGCGCTCGATACAGGCGCGCAGTTCGTCTTCACTGACCAGCGCCTCGGGCGTATCTTCATGCCAGCCCGCCGGTGCCGACAGCCACTGGCCACTGGCGGCGCAAAAGCGCTCCTGACCCTGCGAGTCATCGAAAAACACTTCGCGCCGACTCCGACCATAGCGGCCCTTGGCTTTATTGGCCGTAATCGTCAGCACCCAGGTCTTGAGGCTGGAGCGCCCCTGAAAACCACTCAGCCCGCGCACAATCGCCAACCAGGCATCCTGCACCACATCATCGACATGCCGATGCCCGGCGATCGCCGAAGCCACCGCACGCATGGCGCCCTGATGAGTTTTGACCAGGTCGCAATAGGCCGATTGCTCCCCCAACAGCAGGCGCCCGAGCAAATGCGCCTCGCCAACCGCCATTCCCTGACTTTGATCCTGCTGTTGTGCCAACATTTTTCAGACCCTCCACGTAGCAGCGGATGAGGATCCAGGCCCATCCACGGCCATCCTCGTCAGTACATACGCGGCAGGGCATTTTTTGGATGCAAAAAAAAAGCGCCAGATCATTGATCTGGCGCTTTTTAAAATATGGGGTGGACGAAGGGGATCGAACCCTCGACAACGGGAGTCACAATCCCGTGCTCTACCAACTGAGCTACGCCCACCATATTGCTTCAACAAGGAACTCGAACACCTTCCTTGTCTGGCCTCACCCTGCCTGATGGCTGGGTGACGCTTAATTGGTGCGGATGAAGAGACTCGAACTCTTACGCCTCGCGGCGCTGGAACCTAAATCCAGTGTGTCTACCAATTCCACCACATCCGCGCTTGAAACTCTTAAAGCAAAGGCGCCAGATGATTAATCTGGCGCCTTTCTAAATATGGGGTGGACGAAGGGGATCGAACCCTCGACAACGGGAGTCACAATCCCGTGCTCTACCAACTGAGCTACGCCCACCATATAGCGCTACTTGTGCCAAAGCTGCCTAATGGCGCACCCGGCAGGACTCGAACCTGCGACCATCCGCTTAGAAGGCGGATGCTCTATCCAGCTGAGCTACGGGCGCCTTATTAATCTGTACTCGTTGAAGATTACAAACTAAGTGCTTCCAGCCTTGCAGAACAGCTCTATCTGCTCGACCTTCTTAACCAGTGCTAGGCTGTGCCCGACAAGTGCGACGAATAGTATAGACGGCCTTGATACCCGTCAAATCTTTTTTGAAAAAAACTGATTTTATTTAAGGGGTTAGGGCAATTTGCAGACCAAGCGCCTTTGCCCTCACGTCATGGCGTGCGAGAATGCGCGCACTTTTCTTCCCCCTCTCGATGGTTAATCACGCGTAATGACTGCACAACTTATCGACGGCAAATCAATCGCCGCCAGCCTGCGCCAGCAGATCGCCAAACGAGTCACCGAGCGCCGCCTGCAAGGTCTGCGCACGCCTGGCCTCGCGGTGATCCTGGTCGGCAGCGATCCTGCCTCTCAGGTTTATGTCTCGCACAAGCGTAAAGACTGTGAAGAGGTCGGCTTTATTTCCAAGGCCTACGACTTGCCTTCCGAGACCACCCAGCAGGCGCTTACCGACCTGATCGACGGCCTCAACGACGACCCGGCCATTGACGGTATCCTGCTGCAACTGCCACTGCCCGAGCACCTGGACGCCTCCAAACTGTTGGAGCGCATCCGCCCGGACAAAGACGTCGACGGCTTCCACCCCTATAACGTCGGCCGCCTGGCCCAACGCATCCCGCTGCTGCGCCCCTGCACCCCGAAGGGCATCATGACCCTGCTGGAGAGCACCGGCGTCGATCTGTACGGTCTGGATGCCGTAGTCGTTGGTGCCTCCAACATTGTTGGCCGCCCTATGGCCATGGAGCTGCTGCTGGCCGGCTGCACCGTGACTGTCACCCACCGTTTCACCAAAGACCTCGCCGGCCATGTTGGCCGTGCCGACCTGGTGGTGGTTGCCGCGGGCAAGCCGGGCCTGGTCAAGGGCGAGTGGATCAAGGAAGGCGCGATCGTGATCGATGTGGGCATCAACCGTCAGGACGACGGCAAGCTGGTCGGCGACGTGGTGTACGAAACCGCCCTGCCCCGTGCCGGCTGGATCACCCCGGTACCCGGCGGTGTCGGCCCGATGACCCGTGCGTGCCTGCTGGAAAACACCCTGTATGCCGCAGAAAGCCTGCACGGCTAATAACCTGCCGTACTGAAAAAGCCCTGCCTTATCGCAGGGCTTTTTATTGAATGGCTAAAAACCCTTTTTTCTTAGTTTTTAAGCACTTTCGTCTGGATCTAGAAGAACATTCGACAGTTCTTCGTCCATACTCCTAAAATGTAACGGCATTTATCAAAAAACCGTTCTCGAACGGCATTTTCCTTACTTTTTTAGCGAGTTCACCCGCGTGAAAATTCGTCTCTCTCTTGTCAGCCTATTTTTTGCATTTACAGGCACCTTCGCGCACGCCAGCGAAACCACCCTCGCCCCGCGTGATACTTCAAAACTGCAGATTGCTTCCGGCAGCGCCATCCTGGTCGACCTGCAGACCAACAAAGTCATCTATTCCAGCAACCCCGACGTGGTGGTGCCAATTGCCTCCGTCAGCAAGCTGATGACCGGCCTGATCGTGCTCGAAGCCAAACAGAACATGGATGAGTACATCGACATCAACATCAAGGACACGCCAGAAATGAAAGGCGTGTTCTCCCGGGTGAAAATCGGCAGCGAAATGCCGCGCAAGGAAATGCTGCTGATCGCCCTGATGTCCTCGGAAAACCGCGCCGCCGCCAGCCTGGCCCACCACTACCCGGGCGGCTACCCGGCGTTTATTGCAGCGATGAACGCCAAGGCCAAGGCACTGGGCATGACCAGCACGCACTACGTGGAGCCCACCGGCCTGTCGATTCACAACGTGTCCACCGCCCGCGACCTGAGCAAGCTGCTGGCCGCCGCGCGTAAATACCCGATGCTGAGCCAACTGAGCACCACCAAGGAAAAGACCGTGGCGTTCCGCAAGCCCAACTACACCTTGGGCTTCTCCAACACCGATCACCTGATCAACCGCGCCAACTGGGATATCAAGCTGACCAAGACCGGCTTCACCAACCAGGCCGGCCACTGCCTGGTGCTGGTGACCAGCATGGGCAACCGCCCGGTGTCGCTGGTGATCCTTGATGCGTTCGGCAAGTTCACCCACTTTGCCGATGCCACGCGTATCCGCAACTGGGTCGAAACGGGGCGCGGCGGTTCGGTGCCGGACGTGGCCTTGCGCTACAAGGCCGACAAGAACCTGAAGAATCGCCCGAACGCCGCTGAAGTACGCCGCTGAATAATGTGGGAGCTGGCTTGCCTGCGATAGCATCAACGCGGTGCAACAGATAAACCGAGTTGCCTGCATCGCAGGCAAGCCAGCTCCCACAGGCTATAGCCTTCAGCGTTTTTACTTTCTTTCCGCCAATACCTTGAGCGCCTGCGCAGCCGCCTGCTCCTGCCCGGCCTGCGCCGTGGCATTGGCAGAATCGCGCCAGCGCTGCACATCCACATTCGCCGGCAACTGGCTCGGGCGCTGGGTCAAAATCGCCCAGTGCCCCGCGCTCTTCCACGCCGACTCAAAATTACTGAAGCTCATCAACAGCCGTCGGTCCATGCCCGAGCGCAGCAGCACGGTGCTTTTCTGCTGATTGAACCCCACCACCACGACATAACGCGTGCCCGACCACATGCTCGGGTTGATCCGCGCCATCACCGGGTAACCCGCCGCCACTTGCGCCAGCACGGCCGTCAGCTGGCTGTCCAGCGGGTACACCATCAGCCCGTATTCACGCGCCAGCACCTGCATATTGCGCTCAAGGTTCGCCTCGCCACCCGGTAAGTGCAGCGGTTTGTCCAGCAAGCCGGGTGTCATGACAATGCCTTGTTGCGACAGCATGCTGGCTAAAGCTGAAGGACCGCTCTGATAGGCCTCGCTGCGATACGCCGGCACACCCGTGAGTTCAACGCGCTCCGGCAACCCCGCCAGTTTCGACGGGTGCCCGGAACACGCCGCCAGCCCGAGGGCGCACGCCAGCAGCAAGGAGGTTTTAACGTTCGAGCGTAAGCGCAATTTTTTACTCTCTTGATCAACGGCCGGTAAGGGCCCAGATCATAGCCCAATCGCGTTTAGGGAGTAGCGACAGGCTGCTGATATAGCCAACAAGTTGGACCGATTCGACCATTGGTCAATAGCACGCAACCGTCAGCTGGCTAGACTGTCCATTGAGAAGACTGTGTGTGCCCCCAGCGGGGCGAAAGGAGGCCAGAATGAGCCTTGCAACAACGATTTTCCTGTTGGTCTGCGGTTGGCTGTCAGTAGCCGCCGCCATGCTGTGGGGCGTGATGCGCGTAACGCGTCGGCATCACCACCCCCATGTCACACCGGCTGCACCCGCCAAGCCGCACAAGGCCGCGGTGCATCACGCCTAGCCAGGCATGCAACTGAAGTCTTGAGTCGCGGCCACTTCCTTGCCGCGACCGTCCTTGAGCACGGCACGCACGGTAGTGCCCAGGCTGGATTCCACCAGCGTGTAGTGCTCACCCGCCTTGAAGTTCTTGTACTCGACCCGGCCCTGGCAGTCTTGCTGGTTGTCGTCGCCCGGCTCTTCTTCAAACAGTGTCACATCCAAACGATGGCCCCCCGGCGTCACTTCAAAATAGCGACCGTCATCCACGCGGTGGCCGTCGACGCGCTCGGCCATCAGGTCATTTGGCGCTTCTTCCTTCAGACCAATCCATGCCTCGCTCGGGTCAGCTTTAGGGATGGGGCCGGCGCAGGCTGACAACAACAAAACAACACCAAGCGCGGGGATCAACAACAGAGGTTTGAATGACATGGCAGGGCTCCAAAGGGCATCAGTAAAAACGTTGAAGGCGATTCAAATGTATCGCCGCCGATGGGTTACAAGCTTGGAGAGCTGCCCTATGTAGAACAAATGAATACATATGAAACGATCTTCAGCCGTTAACTAAATGTTCCTTCACCTGGCTGAAAGGTACGTGTTAGGTGGGTCGGGCAAGACTGCCGGGGTTTGCAATCCTGCTCCCTCGGAGGTTCACGCATGCTCGGGCTGGTAAAGACCGCACTGCAAAAGCCCTACACGTTTATCGTGTTGGCCATATTCATCTGCATCATCGGGCCGATGGCGGCCCTGCGAACCCCCACGGATGTTTTTCCCGATATCGGCATCCCCGTCGTCGCTGTGGTTTGGCAGTACAACGGCCTGTCGCCGGACGCCATGGCCGGTCGGGTGATCTACACCTACGAACGCTCCTTGAGCACCACTGTCAACGACATCGAACACATCGAATCGCAATCGCTGCCCGGCATGGGCATCGTCAAAATCTTCTTCCAACCGGGTGTGGATATCCGCACCGCCAACGCCCAAGTCACGGCCGTGTCACAGACCGTGCTCAAGCAGATGCCACCGGGCATCACGCCGCCGCTGATCCTCAACTACAGCGCCTCCACGGTGCCGATCCTGCAACTGGCGTTTTCCAGCCCCAGCCTCTCGGAAGCCAAGATCCGCGACCTGGTACAGAACAATATCCGCCTGCCCTTGAGCGCCCTGCCCGGCCTGGCCATGCCCACGCCAATGGGTGGCAAGCAACGCCAGATCACCCTCGACCTCGACCCGCAGGCGCTGGCCGCCAAAGGCTTGTCGGCACAGGACGTGGGCAACGCCCTGGCGCTGCAAAACCAGATCATTCCAGTGGGTACCGCCAAACTCGGCCCCAACGAATACACGATCCTGCTCAACAACAGCCCCAAGGCGATTGATGAGCTCAACGACCTGCCGATCAAGACGGTCGACGGCGCAATCATCACCATCGGCCAAGTGGCCCACGTGCGTGACGGCTCGCCGCCGCAGACCAACATCGTGCGCGTCGACGGCCATCGCGCGGTGCTGATGCCAGCGTTGAAAAACGGCAGTATCTCTACTCTGTCGATCATCGACGGCATCCGCCAGATGCTGCCGCGCATCAACGAAACCCTGCCACCGTCGCTGAAGACCTCACTGCTGGGCGACGCCTCGGTGTTCGTCAAACAATCGGTGGGCAGCGTGGCCCAGGAAGGCATCATCGCGGCGCTGCTGACCAGTGCGATGATCCTGCTGTTCCTTGGCAGCTGGCGTTCCACCTTGATCATCGCCGCTTCGATTCCGTTGGCGGTGTTGTCGGCCATTGCATTGCTGGCGGCCACCGGGCAAACCCTCAACGTGATGACCCTCGGCGGGCTCGCGTTGGCGGTGGGGATTCTGGTGGATGACGCCACGGTGACCATCGAAAACATCAACTGGCACCTGGAACAAGGCAAGGCGGTGAAGACCGCGATCCTCGACGGCGCCGCGCAGATCGTCGGCCCGGCGTTTGTGTCGCTGCTGTGTATCTGCATCGTGTTTGTGCCGATGTTCCTGCTGCAAGGCATCGCCGGTTACCTGTTCCGGCCGATGGCGCTGGCGGTGATTTTCGCCATGGCCAGCTCGTTCATTCTTTCGCGGACCCTGGTGCCGACCCTGGCGATGTTTCTGCTCAAGCCGCACGCGCCGGAGCAAGGGCCTGGGCATCACCCAGAAGATGAGTTCATCAACCATCACGAAGGTGAACAGCACAAGAAACCGCGCAACCGTGTGCTGCAATCGGTGCTGAACTTCCAGCAGGGTTTCGAACGCCATTTCTCGAATATCCGTGACACCTACCACGGCCTGCTGACCCTGGCGCTGGGCGCACGCAAGCGCTTTATCGTCGGTTTCCTGGCCTGCGTGCTGGCCTCGTTCCTGCTGTTGCCGAGCCTGGGCCAGGACTTCTTCCCGGCCACCGACGCCGGAGCGCTTGCCCTGCATGTGCGCCTGCCATTGGGTACGCGTATTGAAGAAAGCGCGGCGGCGTTCGACCGCATTGAAGCGCGGATTCGCGAAGTGATCCCGGCCGAGCAACTCGACACCATCGTCGACAACATCGGCATCCCGCTCAGCGGCATCGACATGGCCTACAGCAGCAGCGGCACCATCGGCCCGCAGGACGGCGACATCCAGGTCAGCTTGAAAAAGGACCACGCGCCGACCGCCGACTACGTGAAAAAACTGCGTGAAGCCTTGCCGCAAAGCTTCCCCGGCAGCCACTTTGCGTTCCTCCCTGCCGACATCAGCAGCCAGATTCTCAACTTCGGTGCCCCGGCGCCGCTGGACGTGAAAATCTCCGGGCGCAGCGATGCGGAAAACCGCGCCTACGCCATCGAACTGGAGCGCCGCCTGCAACATATTCCGGGCATTGCCGACCTGCGCATCCAGCAGTCCACCGGCTACCCGTCGTTGCAAGTGAACGTCGACCGTATGCGTGCCAATGGCCTGGGCATCACCGAGCGTGACGTGACCAACAGCATGGTTGCCTCGCTCGCCGGCAGCTCACAGGTGGCGCCGACGTTCTGGCTTAACCCGGCCAACGGCGTGTCGTACTCCATCGTCGCCGCCACCCCGCAATACCGCCTCGACAGCTTGCCGTCACTGGAAGCCTTGCCGGTGACCGGTGCCGATGGGCAATCGCAAATCCTCGGCGGCGTGGCGAGCATCTCTCGCGTGCAAAGCCCGGCGGTGGTGACCCACTACAACATCGAGCCGACCCTGGACCTGTACGCCAACGTGCAAGGCCGCGACCTCGGCGGCGTGGCCCGTGACGTGCAAAAAGTGCTGGATGACACCGCCTCCATGCGCCCCAAAGGCGCGGTGATCAGCCTGCACGGGCAGATCGATGCGCTGCATGAAGCGTTCAGCGGGTTGAGCTTCGGCTTGCTCGGCGCCGTGGTGCTGATCTACCTGCTGATCGTGGTCAACTTCCAGTCGTGGGCTGACCCGTTTGTGATCATCACTGCACTGCCGGCGGCACTGGCGGGGATTGTGTGGATGCTGTTCCTCAGCGGCACCTCGCTGTCGGTGCCGGCACTCACCGGCGCCATCCTCTGTATGGGCGTGGCCACCGCCAACTCAATCCTTGTGGTGAGCTTCTGCCGTGAACGCCTGGCCGAACATGGCGACGCGCTGAAGGCGGCCATGGAAGCCGGTTACACGCGCTTCCGCCCGGTGTGCATGACCGCCCTGGCGATGATCATCGGCATGTTGCCGCTGGCGATTTCCGAGGAGCAGAACGCCCCGCTCGGTCGCGCCGTTATCGGTGGCTTGATCTTCGCCACCATCGCCACTTTGTTGTTTGTACCCGTGGTCTTCAGCCTGGTCCACGGTCGTCACCCTACTCGCGCAGTTGCTGGAGAAACTTCACATGTCGTCTGATCACAAACCCTCGCGCAAGCGTCTGATGCTCCTGGGTGTCGGCGGCCTCACCTTGGCCGCCCTGTTGGTCGCCAACGGCCTGCACGCCCGCACCACCCACGAAGAGGCGGTTACGGCCTGGACCGAAACCGCCGCCATCCCTCAGGTGATGGTGTTCCAGCCCAAGCAGAACGCGGCCGGCGATACCCTGCGCCTGCCCGCGCACCTCGACGCCTGGAGCAAGGCGCCGATCCATGCGCGGGTGAGCGGTTACTTGAAGGACTGGAAAGTCGACATCGGCAGCCAGGTCAAAGCCGGGCAAATCCTCGCTGAAATCGACAGCCCGGACCTCGACCAGCAACTGGCGCAAACCCACGCGCGCCTGCTCCAGGAACAGGCCAACGCACGCCTGGCCGCAACCACCGCCACACGCTGGCAGAACCTGCTCGCCAGCCATTCGGTGTCGCGTCAGGAGGCGGATGAAAAAACCTCCAACGCCGCTGCCGCCAAAGCCAACGCCGAGGCCGCCGCTGCCGACTATGCGCGGCTGTCGGCGCTGGAAAGCTACAAGACCATCCGCGCTCCGTTCGCCGGCACCATCACCGCGCGCAACACCGATATCGGCCAGTTGATCAAGGCCGACACCGACAGCGACCCGGAACTGTTCAACATCGCCGACACTCACCAACTGCGTCTGTATGTGCCGGTGCCGCAGAACTACGCGTCGGTGATCCACCCTGGGCTTGAGGCCGAGCTGACCGTACCCGAGCACCCTGGCGAGCACTTCAAGGCGCGCCTGATCGGCGACTCCACCGCCATCGACCGCCGTTCCGGCACCCTGCTTGCGCAGTTCGTCGCCGACAACCCCAACGGCGAGTTGCTGCCCGGTGACTACGCCGAAACCACGCTGCCAATCCCGGCCGACACCCACGGCGTGAGCATCCCGGCCAGCGCCTTGATCTTCCGCGCCCAAGGCACCCAAGTGGCGGTGCTGGACGCGCAGAACCATGTGCACCTGCAAGACATCCACATCGGCCTGGACCTGGGCGAGCGCCTGGTGATCGACCAAGGCCTCAAACCCGCCGACCGCGTGGTCGACAACCCGCCCGACGCCCTGCGCGAAGGCGACCCGGTAGAGCTTGCCCAAGCCGGAGGTGCGCATGCGCGCAAGGTTTAACCCCCTAGCGGCGTTGGTACTATTGGCCTTGCAGGGTTGCTCGATGGCGCCCACCTACAAGGTGCCCGCCGTTGACCTGCCGGCCGGCTACCGCGAACAGACCAGCGATGGCCCGTGGCACAGCGCACAACCGTCCGACCAACTGGCACCCGAATGGTGGAAGCTCTACAACGATTCGCACCTCAATGACCTGCAACAGCAACTGCTCAAGGCCAACCCGGACCTGGCGGCGGCACTGGCGCACTTTGATGCGTCCCAGGCGTATGCCAGCCAATTGCATGCCGGGCTGTTCCCGCAAATCACCGCCAGCGCGCAGCCATTGCGCCAGCGGCAATCGGATTCGCGGCCGCTGCGTGGCGATACGCAGCCATCGGTGTACAACAGCAATACCGCAGCGTTTTCGCTGAGCTACGACCTGGACCTGTGGGGCAAGATCCGCAACCAGGTCGCAGCGGGCGATGCGCAGGCACAAGCCTCCGGGGATGACCTGGCAGTGGCGCGCCTGAGCCTGCAGCATCAATTGGCGACCCTGTATGTGCAGCTCAATGGGCTGGATGCACAGAGTCGGATCCTCAATAGCTCGCTGGAGGATTTCAGCCAGGCGCTGCAACTGACCCGCAGCCGATACGAAGGCCAGATTGCTTCCGAACTCGACCTGACCCGTGCGCAAAACCAACTGGCCGAAGCCAAAGCCCAGCTGGATGAAGTGCGCGGGCAACGCAACCTTACCGAGCACGCCATTGGTGAATTGGTGGGTGTGGCAGCCAGCAACTTCACGTTGCCGCCAAGCCGGCAATTGATTGCCCTGCCGGGCATCCCATCGCAACTGCCGAGCCACCTGCTGCAACGTCGTCCGGACATTGCGGCGGCGGAACGGCGGGTGTTCGCGGCCAATGCCAATATTGGCGTGGCCAAGGCGGCGTGGTATCCGGATTTCAGTCTCACCGGGTTAATCGGTGGGCAGACCCAAGGGGTTGGCAACCTGCTGTCTGCCGGCAACCGCTACTGGGCGCTGGGGCCGTTGGTGAATCTGCCGATCTTTGATGGTGGGCGGCTGAGCGCCAATGAACGGCAGGCCAAGGCCGAGTTTGAAGAGGCGTCGGCGCAGTACCGTAGCCATGTGCTCAAAGCGGTGCGTGAGGTGGAAGATAACCTGGCGCAATTGCGGGACCTGCAGCAGGAAGCCCAGGATGAGCAAGCGGCAGCGGATGCGGCGCAGCATACGCAGGCATTGGCGATGAACAGCTATCAGGCCGGGGCCGTGAGCTATCTGGATGTGGTGACCGCGCAAACGGCAGCGTTGCAGGCGCAGCGGACCTTGCAGGCGGTGCAAACGCGGCAATTGCAGGCGAGTGTAGGGTTAGTCACGGCCCTCGGCGGTGGCTGGCAACCCGGCGCCTGACACTCCCCTGTAGATCGTCCCCACGCTCCGCGTGGGCATGCAGCCGGTGACGCTCCGCGTCACGACTTTAAGGGCGGACGCAGAGCGTCCAGAGCGGCATTCCCACGCAGAGCGTGGGAACGATCTGCAACTCTGCGTCTGTTTTTTGGGGCTGCTGCGCAGCCCAACGCAGGGCAAGCCTGCTCGCCACAACAGCCCGCTTGCCACAGACTTTGTATTCAACAGAAGTTGCTTAGAGACTCCCTGTAGATCGTCCCCACGCTCCGCGTGGGCATGCAGCCGGTGACGCTCCGCGTCACGACTTTAAGGGTGGACGCAGAGCGTCCAGAGCGGCATTCCCACGCAGAGCGTGGGAACGATCTGCAAAGCACAGCTGGGACTAAAGGTGGGAGCTGGCTTGCCTGCGATGAGCATAGGTATCTACCCACCTTTTTAAAGCTGCCACAACAGCCCGCTTGCCACAGACTTTGTATTCAACAGAAGTTGCTTAGATACCTGTACTGCGATAGCCCCCTATCAGGCAGCAAGCTTCCCACTGGCAATCGCCGCCGACGCGGCCAGCATCGCCCGCAGCAAGACGGCACACCCTGCCGCCAAATCATCCGGCGCGGCATTCTCGATTTCGTTATGGCTGATACCTCCTTCACATGGCACGAAGATCATCCCCGCCGGGCCCAGCTCAGCGACAAAGATCGCGTCGTGCCCTGCCCCGCTGACGATATCCATGTTCGACAAGCCCAACCCGTTCGCCGCATCGCGCACCGCGTCCACGCAGCCTTTGTCGAAGTACAACGGCGGGAAGTCAGCAGTGGGTTCCAGCTCGAACGTCAGCCCATGCTTGGCACAGGTCTCATCGATCACCTTGCGCACCTGCGCAATCATCGAATCCAGCCGCGCCGGTTCCAGGTGGCGGAAGTCCAGGGTCATGCGCACTTCACCGGGGATCACGTTGCGTGAGCCTGGGTAGGCTTGCAGGCAACCGACAGTGCCGCACGCATGGGGTTGATGCCCCAACGCCGCGGCATTCACCGCCGCCACCACGGCGGCCGCGCCCACAAGCGCATCCTTGCGCAGGTGCATCGGCGTCGGCCCTGCATGCGCCTCAACACCGCGCAGTTTCAGGTCGAACCACTTCTGCCCCAATGCCCCCAGCACCACGCCGATGGTTTTCTTCTCGTCCTCCAGAATCGGGCCTTGCTCGATATGCGCTTCGAAATACGCGCCCACCTTGTGTCCACTGACAGCACGCGTGCCCGCATAGCCAATCGCATTCAACGCATCGCCCACGCTGACGCCATCCACATCAACCTTGGCCAAGGTATCGGCCAAAGTGAATTTCTCGGCAAACACGCCCGAGCCCATCATGCACGGCGGGAAGCGTGAGCCTTCTTCGTTGGTCCACACCACCACTTCCAGCGGCGCTTCGGTTTCGATCTTGAGGTCATTGAGGGTGCGCAGCACTTCCACGCCCGCCAGCACGCCGAAGCAGCCGTCGAACTTGCCGCCCGTAGGC
Organism: Pseudomonas sp. WS 5532; assembly: GCF_012985445.1. Lineage (NCBI taxonomy): Bacteria > Pseudomonadati > Pseudomonadota > Gammaproteobacteria > Pseudomonadales > Pseudomonadaceae > Pseudomonas > Pseudomonas sp. WS 5532. The sequence goes on along the minus strand of NZ_JAAQWK010000030.1, from coordinate 21,095 downwards.
TGGGTGTCGATATGGCTGCCGGTCATCACCGGTGGAAGGTTGGGATTGCGGCCTGGGCGCCGGGCGAAAATATTGCCGATGCCATCGACGGTCACGGTGCAACCCGCGTCTTCACACCACTGCACAAACAGGTCGCGGGCCTTGCGGTCGAGATCGGTAAGGGCCAGGCGACAAACACCGCCCTTGGGCGTGGCGCCAAGTTTGGCCAGGTCCATCAGCGACTGCCACAGGCGGTCGCGGTTGATGTGCTGATGGGTCGATTGCAGAACGTCCAGGGCAGCGTTCATGGGGATCTCCTCAGGCTGTGTTTCTTATGATTTAACTCGATCCAATGTGAACCGAGCTTGTGTGGGAGCTGGCTTGTGTGGGAGCTGGCTTGCCTGCGATACAGGCGACTCGGTATTCCCGCCGAACCGTGGTGATGCAATCGCAGCGGTGCGACGACTCGACAAGCCAGCTCCCACATTAGCTGTATTTACACAGGTGATTTGGCGGCGACCGGTCTGATGCCACGCTTGGCATTCAGGCCGTAATACAGCACCCCACCCAACGCCGAGCCGGTGAACCAGCCGTAGCTGTAAAACCAACTGAACGCATCACTGCCCAGCGACAGCAAGGTCAGCACCACCGGCACGCCGAAGGCCACAAAGCCGCTCCAGTTCCATGCCGGGTACACGTCGTCGCGGTACAAACCGGCCAGGTCCAGTTGCTGTTTGCGCGTAATGAAATAGTCCACCACCATAATCCCGGCAATCGGGCCGAGCAGGCTGGAATAGCCCAGCAACCAGTTGGAATACACGGTTTCCAGGCTCACATCCGAGACAATCAGCCCGAGTTTTTTCAGCAGTTCGTGGGCCATCAATGCCAGCCCGACCAGGCCGGTGAGGATCACCGCCGTGGTGCGGTTGATCAGCTTGGGCGCGATGTTCTGGAAGTCGTTGGTGGGCGAGACGATGTTCGCGGCGGTGTTGGTGGACAAGGTGGCGATGATGATCAGCGCCATGGCGATGGCGACCCACACCGGACTCTGGATATGCCCGATCAAGGTGACGGGGTCGGAAACGCTCACACCCACCAGTTTCACCGAGGCAGCCGTCATGATCACGCCAAGGGCAGCGAACAGGAACATGGTCAGCGGCAGGCCGAAAATCTGCCCGAGAATCTGGTCCTTCTGGCTGTTGGCGTAGCGGCTGAAGTCGGGAATGTTCAGCGACAAGGTGGCCCAGAAGCCGACCATGGCTGTCAGCCCGGCCATGAAGTAACCGGTGAGGCTTGCGCCTTCGGGGCGCTTGGGTGGAATCGCCATCAGTTCACTCAGCGACACATTCGGCATCGCCCACACCAGCAAGCCTATTCCCACCGCCACCAGCAGCGGCGCCGACAAGGTTTCCAGGCGCTTGATCGACTCGGCGCCGCGCAGCACCACCCACAGGTTCAGGGTCCAGAAAATCATGAAGCCGATCACTTCACCGGTGCCACCAAGGGACTTCCAACCTTCGAAAATCGAGCCCAGGAACAGGTGAATCGCCAGCCCGCCGAACATCGTCTGGATGCCAAACCAGCCACAGGCCACCAGCGCGCGAATCAGGCACGGCACGTTGGAGCCGAGGATGCCGAAGGACGAACGCAACAGCACCGGAAACGGAATGCCGTACTTGGTACCCGGGAAGGCGTTAAGGGTCAGCGGGATCAGCACCACGATGTTGGCGAGCAAAATCGCGATCAGCGCCTCGCCCACCGACAGCCCGAAATAGGCGGTGAGCACCCCGCCCAGGGTGTAGGTCGGCACGCAGATCGACATACCGACCCACAGCGCAGTGATGTGCCACTTGTTCCAGGTGCGTTCATGCACCTTGGTCGGTGCCATGTCGTGGTTGTAGCGCGGGCTGTCGAGGACGTCGGGGCCGGCGTCGAGTTCATACAGGCCGTTGCGTTCAATGACTTGCGATCTGTTCTGTTGCATGGCCGCTCCACGGTTTTTTTTAAAATTATTGTTGCTCATCCAGCGCGTGGCGCCGGATGGCCGGAGTACCTCGTAAACAACATGACATCACGGGCTCGGCCAGCCGCCACTGCACTCAAAATCCGTGCCGACAACCGCATCTGAACCCGCACCGCTTATATAACTCGCTGATGTTTATCAGCTTTCCGATTGTGCCCTGGGTACTTGTCGCCTTACTCAGGCTAAATAACGCGAAAGTTGCCCGAACTGTCAGGACTCAATCTGGTGCAACACAATTATTTTTATTTACCCACGCCGTCAAGCGGCATGTCTCAAGCGCCTGATTTGCAATAAGAAATGTTGCTCAATTCAAGAACCTGTCAAGTGCGTCAAAATGGTGAAGGGGCGCTACATTTTGGTGATTTTTAGTTTTTATCCTTATAAATCAATAAATTAATAACGATATATGCTTATAAAAAATCTTCTTGCCCATTCGAAAAACTCGGGCTAGTTTCTATTCCTGTCACCGATGACAGGATTAAACCCTGCATCGGCAAGCAGCATTACAACACTTAGAACTGGCACAAGCCGGTCAAGCCTGTGAGGAACTCGACATGTCGCTGTTGATCCGTGGCGCCACCGTTATTACCCATGATGAAAGTTACCGCGCCGATGTGTTATGCGCAGGCGGTCTAATTCGCGCTATTGGCACTAATCTGGAGGTGCCCGCCGGCACTGAAACACTCGATGGCAGCGGCCAATACTTGATGCCCGGTGGCATCGACCCGCATACGCACATGCAACTGCCCTTCATGGGCACTGTGGCCAGTGAAGACTTTTTCAGTGGCACGGCGGCGGGTCTGGCAGGTGGCACCACCTCGATCATCGACTTCGTGATTCCCAACCCGCAGCAATCGCTGATGGAGGCTTTTCACCAGTGGCGCGGCTGGGCGGAAAAATCCGCCTCCGACTACGGTTTTCACGTGGCGATCACCTGGTGGAGCGAGCAGGTGCGCGAGGAGATGGCCGAGTTGGTCAGCCACCATGGCATCAACAGCTTCAAGCACTTCATGGCCTACAAGAACGCAATCATGGCGGCGGATGACACCTTGGTCGCCAGCTTCGAACGCTGCCTGGAACTGGGCGCGGTGCCGACGGTGCACGCAGAGAACGGTGAGCTGGTGTATCACCTGCAACGCAAGTTGATGGCCCAGGGCATTACCGGGCCGGAAGCGCATCCACTGTCGCGTCCGTCCCAGGTGGAAGGTGAGGCCGCCAGCCGCGCCATTCGCATCGCCGAGACCATCGGCACGCCGTTGTACCTGGTGCATGTGTCGACCCAGGAGGCACTGGATGAAATCACCTACGCCCGTGGCAAAGGCCAGCCGGTCTACGGCGAAGTGCTCGCCGGGCACTTGCTGCTGGATGACAGCGTGTACCAGCACCCCGACTGGCAAACCGCCGCAGGCTATGTGATGAGCCCGCCGTTCCGCCCTCGAGGGCATCAGGAAGCACTCTGGCACGGCTTGCAGTCCGGCAACCTGCACACCACCGCCACCGACCACTGCTGCTTCTGCGCCGAGCAAAAAGCTGCCGGCCGTGATGACTTCAGCAAGATCCCCAACGGCACCGCCGGTATCGAAGACCGCATGGCACTGCTGTGGCACGAGGGCGTGAACACCGGGCGGTTGTCGATGCAGGAGTTCGTCGCGCTGACGTCGACCAACACCGCGAAGATCTTCAATCTCTACCCGCGCAAAGGCGCGATCCGCGTGGGTGCCGATGCAGACCTGGTGCTGTGGGACCCCGAGGGCACGCGCACGATTTCGGCCAAGACCCACCATCAGAAAGTCGACTTCAACATCTTCGAAGGCAAGACCGTGCGCGGCGTGCCGAGCCACACCATCAGCCAGGGCAAGCTGGTATGGGCCGATGGTGATTTGCGCGCCGAGCGCGGTGCCGGGCGGTATGTGGAACGGCCGGCGTACCCGGCAGTGTTTGAGCAGTTGAGCAAGCGGGCAGAGCATTCCAGGCCCACTGCTGTAAAGCGCTGAGACCGCTATCGCAGGCAAGCCAGCTCCCACATGTTGATGTGCGAACACATTCAAATGTGGGAGCTGGCTTGCCTGCGATGAGGCCGGTACAGGCAACAAAAATGCCCGCCAGAGGCAATCCCAAAAAAACCGTGAGGCCAAAACCGTGATCCAGACCCTGACCCACCTCCCCCATCCCCATGAAGATGGGCCGACACTCGCCAGCCACTTCACCGACCTGGCGCCGCCCCTCAACGCCCGCCAGGCGCAGCTGGAAGCCTCGCGATGCCTGTATTGCTACGACGCGCCTTGCGTGAATGCGTGCCCCAGCGAAATCGACATCCCGTCGTTCATCCGCAATATCCACACCGAGAACGTGCAGGGCGCCGCGCAGAAAATCCTCTCGGCCAATATCCTCGGCGGCAGCTGCGCCCGCGTGTGCCCCACCGAGATTCTGTGCCAGCAAGCCTGCGTGCGTAATAACGCCGAAGAATGCGCGCCGGTGCTGATCGGCCTGTTGCAGCGCTACGCCATCGACAACGCGCACTTTCGCGAACACCCGTTCCAGCGCGCTGCACCGACCGGCAAACGCATCGCCGTGGTCGGCGCCGGGCCTGCGGGCCTGGCCTGCGCACACCGCGCGGCCCTGCATGGCCATGACGTGGTGATTTTCGAAGCACGGGAAAAAGCTGGCGGCCTGAACGAATACGGGATCGCCAAATACAAGCTGGTGGATGATTTTGCCCAAAAGGAGCTGGATTTCCTGTTGCAGATCGGCGGCATCGAGATCCGTCACGGCCAGCGCCTGGGTAGCAACCTGACGTTGAGCGAACTGCATCAGCAATTCGATTCGGTATTCTTGGGCCTCGGCCTTGCCGCCAGCAAACAGCTGGGCTTGCCCCATGAAGATGCGCCCGGCCTGCTCGCCGCCACCGACTATATCCGCGAACTGCGCCAGGCCGATGACTTGAGCCAACTGCCGCTGGCCGACCGCTGCATCGTGCTCGGCGCCGGCAATACCGCCATCGACATGGCCGTGCAAATGGCCCGCCTGGGCGCCCGCGATGTCAACCTGGTGTACCGCCGTGGCTTGGCCGACATGGGCGCCACTCACCATGAACAAGAGATTGCCAAGGCCAATCAGGTACGGCTGCTGACCTGGGCTCAACCGGATGAAGTGTTGCTGGATGATCAAGGCCGTGTGCGCGGCATGCGTTTTTTGCGCACGCACATGGAGAACGGTCGCCTGCTCCCCACTGGCGAGACCTTTGAACTGGCCTGCGACGCGATCTTCAAAGCCATCGGCCAGGGTTTTGACAACGAGGCGCTGCACGACCCGTTGGCTCAGCAACTGCACCGCGTGGGCGAACGCATCTTCGTCGACGAGCAGCTGCAAACCAGCATTCCAGGCGTCTATGCCGGTGGCGATTGCGTCAGCCTCGGCCAGGACCTCACCGTGCAGGCGGTGCAACACGGCAAGCTGGCCGCCGAAGCCATGCACGCCCAACTCATGCTGAACGTGGAGGCTGCGTAATGGCCGATCTCTCGATTGTATTTGCCGGTATCAAAGCCCCCAACCCGTTCTGGCTGGCCTCCGCGCCGCCCACCGACAAGGCCTACAACGTGGTCCGCGCCTTCGAAGCCGGCTGGGGCGGCGTGGTGTGGAAAACCCTCGGTGAAGACCCGGCGGCGGTCAACGTATCTTCCCGTTACTCGGCGCACTATGGCGCCAACCGCGAGGTACTGGGCATCAACAATATCGAGTTGATCACCGACCGCTCCCTGGAGATCAACCTCAAGGAAATCACCCAGGTGAAAAAGGATTGGCCCGACCGCGCATTGATCGTGTCGCTGATGGTGCCGTGCGTTGAAGAGTCCTGGAAGAACATCCTGCCGCTGGTGGAGGCCACCGGTTGCGATGGCATCGAGCTGAACTTCGGCTGCCCCCACGGCATGCCCGAGCGCGGCATGGGCGCAGCGGTCGGCCAGGTGCCGGAGTATGTGGAACAGGTGACGCGCTGGTGCAAGACCTACTGCTCGCTGCCGGTGATCGTCAAGCTCACGCCGAACATCACCGACATCCGCGTGGCGGCACGCGCGGCGTATCGCGGCGGCGCGGATGCGGTGTCGCTGATCAACACCATCAACTCCATCACCAGTGTGGACCTGGAGCGCATGGTCGCCCTGCCGGTGGTCGGCACGCAAAGTACCCATGGCGGTTATTGCGGCTCGGCGGTCAAGCCGATTGCGTTGAACATGGTCGCCGAAATCGCCCGCGACCCGCAGACCCAAGGGCTGCCGATCTGCGGCATCGGCGGCATTGGCAACTGGCGCGACGCGGCGGAATTTGTCGCCCTGGGCTGCGGCGCGGTGCAGGTGTGCACGGCGGCGATGCTGCATGGGTTTCGGATTGTGGAAGAGATGAAGGACGGGCTGTCGCGGTGGATGGACAGCCAGGGTTACGCCAGCCTGCAGGCGTTTTCCGGGCGGGCGGTGGGCAATACCACGGATTGGAAGTACCTGGATATCAACTATCAGGTAATTGCCAAGATCGATCAGGAGGCGTGTATCGGCTGCGGGCGTTGCCATATTGCCTGCGAGGACACCTCGCACCAGGCGATTGCCAGCTTGAAGCAGGCGGACGGCACGCACAAATACGAGGTGATTGATGATGAGTGTGTTGGCTGCAATTTGTGCCAGATCACTTGCCCGGTGGCCGATTGCATCGAGATGGTGCCGATAGAAACGGGCAAGCCGTTTTTGAACTGGACGCAGGATCCGCGTAACCCTTACCGCGAGGCTGTGTAAGTTACCTTTTGAAATGATCGTTCCCACGCTCCGCGTGGGAATGCAGCCAGGGACGCTCCGCGTCCCAAGAGCGGACGCAGAGCGTCCAGTGAGGCATTCCCACGCAGAGCGTGGGAACGATCATCAAGGCTCCAAGCCAATCCCACGCAAAATCACACTGGTCACCGTCTGGATTGCCTTCTCGAACTGCCTGTCCGACAACGGCTGGTGATCATTCAAGATCTTCACCTGGTGATCAAAGTCCGCATAGTGCTGGGTCGAGGCCCAAATCATATACAGCAGGCTCGACGGCTCCACCGGCAGGATGCGCTTGTCTTCCACCCACTGACGAATTTTCGCCTCCTTCATCTTGGCCCAGTCGTACAGGCTTTCGTCCAGCGCCTCACCGAGGGTCGGCGCGCCGTGGATGATTTCATTCGCCCAGACTTTCGAACCATGCGGCCGCGTGCGTGAGCGCTGCATCTTGGCGCGGATGTAACTGCTGAGCACCACGCGCGGGTCATCGAAGGTTTCAAAGCTCAGGGCGTCCTGCTTCCACAGGTCCAGCAGGTCGAACAGCACGGCGCTGTACAGCTCGCTTTTGGTGCTGAAGTAGTAATGCAGGTTGGAGCGCGGCAGTTGCACTTCTTCGGCAATATCGGCCATGGCGGTGCTGCCATAGCCCTTCTCGGCAAAGACTTTCTCTGCCGCCAGCAGGATTTTCTCGACGTTGCTGCGCCGGATACCGATCTTGTGATTGCCCATGGATGATGGAGCCCCAGTCACTTTTAAATACAATTCATTTTCAACCATCACATCATGAACCGCCTCATTAGGCTACACGCCATTGATCGCCAGATCGGCGCCAGCGCTTCAAAGCCCGCAGTATTCCAAGGCGTCAGCCTGCGTGATCGAGCTATGATCGGCGCATCTGAACCGGACACCCCTGACCTATGGCCGTTGACCTGCACGCCCTCTACCCGAAATTGATCCACTTGATGCTGGACACGGTCTTCGTGGTCGACAGTGACAACCTGATCGTGTTTGTCAGCGATGCCTGCGAAGCCCTGCTCGGTTACCGCGCCGATGAACTGACCGGCACGCCCATTACCGACTACATGCACCCCGAAGACCTGGCGCGCACGCGGGCTTCGATTGTGCGGGTCATGAATGGCCGGCCCCATGTGGATTTTCGCAACCGTTATCTGCGCAAGGATGGCAGCGTGGTGCACATCCTGTGGGCAGCGTTCTGGTCCGAAGAAGTCGGCGCGCGCATCGGCGTGGCGCGCGACGTGACGGCGCTCACCCAGGCCGAGGAGGAACTGCGCTTCCTCGCCCACCATGACCCGCTGACGGCGCTCACCAACCGCTCGTTGTTCAACGATGGCCTGGCGTCGGCCCTGCACACCGCACAGCGTCATAACACCCGGCTGGCGTTGCTGTTTCTGGACGTCAATGACTTCAAGGGCATCAACGATGTGCATGGCCACGCGGTGGGCGATCGCGTGCTCTGCGTGATTGCACGGCGGCTGGAACGCTGCGTGCGTGACAGCGACCTGGTGGCGCGCATGGGCGGCGACGAATTCACGGTGTTGCTGACCGATGTGCAGTCACACGAAACGGTTAGCGCCAAAGTCGCGCAAATTCTCGCGGCCATGGCCGAGCCGCTGGGCGCTGAGTTTGGCCCGGTCAAGATGCCGTCGTGCAGTGTGGGCGTGGCGTTTTATCCGGCCGACGGTGCAGACGCCGATACCCTGCTCAGCCACGCAGACAGCGATATGTACAGGATAAAAAGGCTGCGGTTGGCCGCCGAGTGATGAAACTTCCTACCCGAACCTTTCCCGCCAAAAACGGATTGGTTAGGATCGCGGTCCACTTGAAGGATCATTGCAATGACTATTCGACCTCGCGTGGCCGCCGACGACCCGGTGCTGGGCGCACTGTGGGAGCGCTCGGTGCGAGCCACCCATGACTTCCTCCCCGAGGACGACATCCAGCGTTTGCTGCCGCTGGTGCGCGACGCCTACCTGCCAATGCCGGCCCTCGACGTGTGGGTGTATGAAGACCACCACGGTATCGCCGGTTTTATCGGCACTGGCGGGCATAACGTCGAAATGCTGTTTATCGACCCCGAGCGCCGCGGCCAGGGCGTCGGCCGCCAATTGCTCGACCACGCCCGCGCCCGTCATGACACGCTGACCGTGGACGTCAACGAACAAAACCCGCAGGCCGTGGGTTTCTATCTGCATTATGGTTTTATCCAGGTCGCGCGCTCGCCGCTGGATGGCGAAGGCAAACCCTTTCCCTTGTTGCACATGGCATTACCGACTCACTCACTTGAAGGTACTGAACAATGCTGATCAAGAAAGCCCTCACCACTGTCACCCTGCTCGCTTCCCTGCTGGGCGCCTCTGCGGCATTTGCCCACGCCCATCTCAAAAGTTCGACACCGGCGGCAGACAGCACGGTTGCTGCGCCCGCCGACCTGCGCCTGACCTTCAGCGAAGGCGTCGAGGCCACCTTCACCAAAGTGTCCCTGAGCAAAGACGGCACCGAACTCGCCATCAAAGGCCTGGAAACCCCGGACGCCGACAAGAAAACCCTGGTGGTCACACCCGCCGCGCCGCTGGCCGCCGGCAACTACAAAGTGGTGTGGAACGCCGTCTCGGTCGACACCCACAAGAGCAACGGTGAGTACACCTTCAAGGTCGGCCAATAACCCATGGCAACCCTGCTGGTGCTGTGCCGCTTCGTGCATTTCATCGTCGTGCTGTTGATGTTCGGGGCCTGTGCCTTCAGGCCCTGGCTGCTGGGCAACGAAGTGCAACCGGTACTCGACCGACAACTGCTGCGCATCACCCGCGCCCTGGCCTGGCTGGGGTTGTTCTCCGGCGTGGCCTGGCTGCTGTTGATCACCGCCAGCATGGCGGGCAGCTGGGACGCGGCGCTGCAACCGGCCACCGTACAGTTGGTGCTGGGCAAAACCTTTTTCGGCCAGGTGTGGGTCTGGCATCTGTTGCTGAACCTGCTGCTGGTAGTGGTGTTGCTCAAACCCTGGCCGGCCTTGCGCCTGCCGTTGACCGCACTGCTGCTGGCGACGCTGGCACCGGTCGGCCATGGCGCCATGCTCAATGGGCTGAGCGGCCAATTGCTGATCCTCAATCAAGTGGTGCACCTGGTGTGCGTCGGCGCCTGGCTGGGCGGGTTGTTGCTGCTGGTGCTGATTCTGCGGCTGTCGCCAAAGCCTGCGCTGGAGCCGATCCTCAAGCGCTTCAGCGGCTTAGGTTATGGCCTGGTTGCCGGTTTGCTGGTTACGGGTTTGATCAATGTTCGCGTGCTGACCGGGCAGCTGTGGCCCACGCCGCTGTTTAACGGGTTTGCGCTGATTCTGTTGATCAAGGTGCTGCTGGTGCTGGGTATGTTGGCGCTGGCGCTCTTGAACCGGTTGCGTATCGAGCGCTGTGAGGAGCGAGTGGGCAGTTTGAAAGCCAGTGTGATGCTCGAATGGTTGCTGGGTATTGCAGCAGTAGCCGCGGTGTCCCTGCTGGGCACCTTGCCACCGATGGTGATGGCCGGCTGAAGATCTCTGTGGGAGCTGGCTTGCCTGCGATGCAGACACCGCGGCCCCACAGTTACACCGCGTCGATGCCATCGCAGGCAAGCCAGCTCCCACATGGACCGTGCCCGCTTTTCATCGATGCGCACTTGGTCATCGTATAACTTCTGCTTGACAGCCCCCGAAAACCCCGCAAATATCCCTCGCAATGTTGTACGACAACGTATAACAAATAATAAAAACAACAAAATGGAAGGGAGCTTCACTGTGCCTCAATTCGCCCGCAATTCCTCCTCGCGTCTCGGTCTTATCAGCCTCAGCAGCCTGGCACTCGCCCTGCCCCTCAGCGCCCAGGCAGAAGGCTTTATCGACGATGCCAAAGCCACGCTCAACCTGCGCAATGCCTACTTCAATCGCAATTTCACCAACCCCACGTACCCACAGGCCAAGGCCGAAGAATGGACGCAGAACTTCATTCTCGACGCCAAATCCGGCTTTACCCAAGGCACCGTGGGCTTCGGGATTGACGTACTCGGCCTGTATTCTCAGAAGCTCGATGGCGGTAAAGGCACCGGCGGCACCCAACTGTTGCCGCTCGACAGAGATGGCCGCCCTGCCGACAATTTCGGACGCCTGGGCGTGGCACTGAAAACCCGGCTGTCCAAAACCGAACTGAAAGTTGGCGAATGGATGCCCGTGCTGCCGATCCTGCGCTCGGACGACGGCCGCTCCTTGCCGCAGACCTTTCGTGGCGGCCAGGTAACCTCCAATGAAATCACCGGGCTGACGCTCTACGGCGGGCAATTTCGCGGCAATAGCCCACGCAACGATGGGAGCATGGAAGACATGTTCATGAACGGCAAAGCCGCGTTCACCTCGGACCGTTTCAACTTCGGCGGCGGCGAATACACCTTCAACGACAAACGCACCCAGGTCGGCGTGTGGTACGCCGAACTCACCGACATCTACCAGCAGCAATACCTGAACCTGACCCACAGCCAGCCGGTCGGCGACTGGACGTTTGGCGCCAACCTGGGGTTCTTCAATGGCAAGGAGGACGGCAGCGCCCTGGCCGGCAACCTCGATAACAAAACCTATTCCGCCCTGCTCTCGGCCAAATACAAAGGCAACGCCTTCTATGTCGGCCTGCAAAAACTCACCGGCGACAGCGTGTGGATGAGGGTCAACGGCACCAGCGGCGGCACCCTGGCCAACGATAGCTACAACGCCAGCTACGACAATGCCAAGGAAAAATCCTGGCAGATACGCCATGACTTCAACTTCGTGGTGCTCGGCATTCCGGGGCTGACCATGATGAATCGGTATATCAGCGGCAATAACGTACACACTGGCGCCATCACCGACGGCAAGGAATGGGGCCGCGAGTCGGAGCTGGCCTACACGGTGCAGAGCGGCACACTGAAGGATTTGAATGTGCGCTGGCGCAACTCGACCATGCGTCGGGATTTCAGCAACAACGAGTTTGATGAGAATCGGATCTTTGTCAGCTACCCGATCTCGTTGCTGTAACGCGCTCCCTGCAGGCACTGACATGTGTAGCAGCCCGCTTGTGTGGGAGCTGGCTTGCCTGTAAGGGCGTTGACAACCCAGGGAGTCCAAAACGATACTTCCACCAAGTCATACGACAACCTACAACAACAATGGAATTCCCATGACCACCACCACGCCTGTCCCCTTCAACCGCCTGCTGCTCACCGGCGCCGCCGGCGGCCTGGGCAAAGTCTTGCGCGAACGCATGCGCCCTTATGCCCAGGTATTGCGCCTGTCGGACATCGCCAACATGGCCCCGGCGGCCGGTGAGTTCGAAGAAGTGCAACCCTGTGACCTGGCCGACAAACAGGCTGTGCACCAACTGGTGGAAGGCGTCGATGCCATCCTGCACTTCGGCGGTGTGTCGGTGGAGCGCTCTTTCGAAGAAGTGCTGGGCGCCAACATCAGCGGTGTTTTCCATATCTACGAAGCCGCCCGCCGTCATGGCGTGAAACGCGTGATCTTCGCCAGTTCCAACCATGTGATCGGCTTTTACAAGCAAGACGAACAGATCGACGCCCACTCCCCGCGCCGCCCGGACAGCTACTACGGCCTGTCCAAATCCTATGGCGAAGACATGGCCAGCTTCTACTTCGACCGCTACGGCATCGAGACCGTGAGTATCCGCATCGGCTCCTCGTTCCCGGAACCCCAGAACCGCCGGATGATGCACACCTGGCTGAGTTTCGATGACCTGACCCAACTGCTCGAGCGCGCGCTGTACACGCCGAATGTCGGCCACACCGTGGTCTACGGCATGTCGGATAACCTCGACACCTGGTGGGACAACCGTTACGCCGCGCACCTGGGTTTTGTGCCCAAGGACAGCTCCGAGGTGTACCGCACCAAGGTCGAAGCCCAGCCGCCAGTGGCCGCCGATGACCCGGCCGCGGTCTACCAGGGCGGCGCGTTCTGCGCCGCGGGGCCGTTTGGTGACTGAACGCACATCAACCCAAGGGAATGAGTTGCCATGACCGCTGAACTGATCGTCGACGCCCGCAATGCCGTGGGCGAATGCCCGGTGTGGGTGCCGCAGGAAAACGCGCTGTACTGGGTGGACATCCCCAACGGCGGCCTGCAACGCTGGGACGCCGCCACCGGCCACGTCGCCGCCTGGAAAGCCCCGCAGATGCTCGCCTGTATTGCCCGCACCGACGCGGGCAATTGGGTCGCGGGCATGGAAAGCGGGTTTTTCCAACTCACCCCACATAACGACGGCAGCCTCGACACCACGCCTCTGGCGAGCATCGAGCACCCACGCCCGGACATGCGCCTCAACGATGGCCGCTGCGATCGCCAGGGCCGTTTCTGGGCTGGCAGCATGGTGCTGAACATGGGCCTGAATGCGGCCGAAGGCACCCTGTACCGCTATGCGTCAGGCGCCGCGCCGCATGCGCAACTGAACGGGTTCATCACCCTCAATGGCCTGGCGTTCAGCCCGGACGGCCGCACGATGTACGCCTCGGATTCACACCCGCTGGTGCAGCAGGTCTGGGCGTTCGATTACGACATCGACACCGGCACGCCATCCAACCGCCGCGTATTTATCGACATGCATCAATTCCTCGGGCGCCCCGATGGCGCGGCAGTCGACGCCGAGGGTTGCTACTGGATCTGCGCCAACGACGCGGGGCTGGTTCACCGCTTCACCCCGGATGGCCGTCTGGACCGCTCCCTCAGCGTGCCGGTAAAAAAACCCACCATGTGCGCCTTCGGCGGCAGCCGGCTGGACACCTTGTTCGTCACCTCGATTCGTGATGACCACAGTGAGCAGTCGGTCGCCGGCGGCGTGTTTGCCCTCAACCCCGGCGTCAGCGGATTGCCGGAGCCCACGTTCACCCTCTAGCTGCATCGCTGTGCCTTGAATACAACAACAATAAGACAGGAGTGACACCCTATGGACTTCAAACGCACTTTGCTCGCCGCTGCATTCTTTACCCTCAGTACCGCCGCCCACGCGCTGGAAATCAAATTCGCCGACATCCATCCCGCCGGCTATCCCACCGTCGTCGCTGAACAGAACATGGGCAAGGCCCTGACTCAGGCAAGTAACGGCGAACTGACCTTCAAATACTTCCCGGGCGGTGTCCTGGGTTCCGAAAAAGAAGTGGTCGAACAGGCCCAGGTCGGTGCGGTGCAGATGACCCGCGTCAGCCTCGGCATCGTCGGGCCGGTGGTGCCGGACGTGAACGTGTTCAACTTGCCGTTCGTGTTCCGCGACCAGGCGCATATGCGCAAAATCATCGACGGCGAGATCGGCGATGAAATCCTCGCAAAGATCACCGACTCCGAGTTCGGCCTGGTGGCCCTGGCCTGGATGGACGGTGGCACGCGCAACCTCTACACCAAGAAGCCGGTGCGCAAGATCGAAGACCTCAAGGGCATGAAAATTCGTGTACAGGGCAACCCGATCTTCATCGAAGCCTTCAACGCGATGGGCGCCAACGGTATTGCCATGGACACCGGCGAAATCTTCAGTGCCTTGCAGACCGGCGTGATCGACGGCGCGGAAAACAACCCGCCGACCATGCTGGAGCACAACCACTTCCAAAACGCCAAGTTCTACACCCTCACCGAGCACCTGATCCTGCCCGAACCCATCGTGATGTCGAAGATCACCTGGAACAAACTCACGCCCGCCCAGCAAGACCTGGTGAAAAAAGCCGCCAAGGCCGCCCAGGCCGATGAGCGCGCGCTGTGGGACGCCAAGTCCGCCAGCAGCGAGGAAAAGCTCAAGAAGGCCGGCGTCGAGTTCATCACCGTCGACAAAAAACCCTTCTATGACGCCACCGCAGCGGTTCGCGCCAAGTACGGTGCGGCTTACGCCGACATCATCAAGCGCATCGACGCGGTCGAGTAATCACCCTTTCCTATAGTCAGGCCCGGCGCGGTCGGCATCGACGCGCCCGGTTACGGTGAACGCCATGAAGAATTTAGTGCTGCGCATCAACGACCGCATTTACATGACCTGCATCTGGGTCGCCGGCCTCTCGGTCCTCGGGGTCGCGCTGATCATTCCTTGGGGCATCTTCGCCCGCTACATCCTCGGCACCGGCGCAAGCTGGCCGGAGCCCACCGCCATCCTGCTGATGCTGGTGTTCACCTTTATCGGCGCCGCCGCGAGTTACCGTGCCGGCGCGCATATGTCGGTGGCCGTGGTCACCGACCGCCTGCCAGCGCGCCAACGGCAAATCGTCGGCGTTATCACGCAACTGCTGATGGCCACCATCTGCCTGTTCATGACCGTCTGGGGCAGCAAGCTGTGCCTGTCCACCTGGAACCAGTTCATGAGTGCGATCCCCACCCTGCGCGTGGGCATCACCTATATGCCAATCCCGATCGGCGGGCTGCTGACGCTGGTGTTCGTGCTGGAAAAACTCTTGCTCGGTGACCAGAGCCAGCGCCGCGTGGTGCGCTTTGATCTGGTTGAAGAAAACGAAGGGGCTGCCTGATGGACGCATTGATGCTGCTGGGCAGTTTTATCGCCTTGATCCTGATCGGCATGCCGGTGGCCTACGCCCTCGGGCTGTCGGCGCTGATCGGCGCGTGGTGGATCGACATCCCGTTCCAGGCCTTGATGATTCAGGTTGCGGGCGGGGTGAACAAGTTTTCGCTGATGGCGATTCCGTTCTTTGTACTGGCCGGGGCGATCATGGCCGAAGGCGGCATGTCGCGGCGACTGGTTGCATTTGCCGGGGTGCTGGTGGGGTTTGTGCGCGGCGGCCTGTCGTTGGTGAACATCGTGGCGTCGACGTTTTTTGGCGCGATTTCCGGCTCGTCGGTGGCCGATACCGCCTCGGTCGGTTCGGTGTTGATCCCGGAAATGGAGCGCCGTGGCTACCCGCGTGAGTTCTCTACCGCCGTCACTGTCAGCGGCTCGGTGCAAGCCTTGCTGACGCCGCCCAGCCATAACTCGGTGCTCTACTCCCTGGCGGCCGGCGGCACGGTCTCGATTGCCTCATTGTTCATGGCCGGCGTGTTGCCGGGGCTGCTGATGAGTGCATGCCTGATGGTGTTGTGCCTGATCTTCGCGAAAAAGCGCAACTACCCCAAGGGCGAGGTCATCCCGCTTAAACAAGCGCTGAAGATCTGCGCCGACGCGCTCTGGGGCTTGATGGCTATGGTGATCATCCTGGGTGGCATCCTCTCGGGCATTTTCACTGCCACCGAGTCGGCCGCGATTGCGGTGTTGTGGGCATTTTTCGTGACCATGTTCATCTATCGCGACTACAAATGGCGTGAGCTGCCCAAGCTGATGCACCGCACGGTGCGCACCATTTCCATTGTGATGATCCTGATCGCCTTCGCCGCCAGCTTCGGCTACATCATGACCCTGATGCAGATCCCGGCAAAAATCACCACGCTGTTCCTGACCCTGTCGGACAACCGCTACGTGATCCTGATGTGCATCAACGTGATGCTGCTGTTGCTCGGCACGGTGATGGACATGGCGCCGCTGATCTTGATCCTCACCCCGATTCTGCTGCCGGTGATCCTCGGTATTGGCGTGGACCCGGTGCACTTCGGCATGATCATGCTGGTGAACCTCGGGATCGGCCTGATCACTCCACCCGTGGGTGCGGTGCTGTTTGTGGGTGCGGCGGTGGGCAAGGTCAGTATCGAGAAAACCGTGACGGCGCTGCTGCCGTTTTATGCGGTACTGTTCCTGATATTGATGGCAGTGACTTACATTCCCGCGTTGTCCCTGTGGCTTCCCGGGCTGGTGCTCTGATGATTGAACTGGAAGACAGCCTGACCCATCTCACCCTCGCCCCGGCCGTAGGTGGCAGCCTCGTCAACTGGACGGTGCGCGCGACCGGGCAGCCGCTGTTGCGCCATAGCGACGAAGCTGCGCTGAACACCGGGCTGCCGGGCAAGCTGGCGTGTTACCCGCTGGCGCCGTGGTCCAATCGAGTTGCCCACGGCGGTTTCGACAACCCCGGCGGCTGGCTGGCACTCACGCCCAACAGCCCGCTCGACCCGCTGCCGATTCACGGTTCGGCCTGGCAACAGGCGTGGCAGGTGGTCAGCCAGACGGCGGATGAAGTGGTGCTGGAGGTGGTGTGCGACACGCCGTTTGCCTATCGCGCCGAGCAGCGGTTTCGCTTACGTGGCGGCGAACTGAGTATCGAGTTGCGCGTAACGCATCTGGCCGAAAAAGCCGCGTGGCATGGCTTGGGATTGCATCCGTATTTGCCACGAAGGCCCGGCACGCGGTTGCAGGCCAAGGCTTCGCAGGTGTGGATGAGTGATGCGTCCAAGCTGCCAACCGGGCTGGCGCCGGTGCCTGCCGAATGGGATTTCACTCAGCTCAAAGGGCTGCCGCAAGGCCTGGTGGACAATGGGTTTTGCCAGTGGGACGGGCGTTGCCGCATCGAACAGCCGGAGCTGGGCTATGCATTGGAGTGCCAGGCGAGCGGCGCCGATTACTTCCTGCTGTTCTGCCCGCCGGGGTTGGGGTTCTTTTGCATCGAGCCGGTGAGTCATCCGGTGAATGCGCATCACCTGCCGGGCAGGCCCGGCCTGAAGCTGCTGGAAAAAGGCCAGTCAACTCACCTCAATTTCACCCTGAAATACCAACCTTTATAACCCCAAAAAACCCTGTGGGAGCCGGGCTCGCCCGCGATGGCGGTGTGTCAGCCTGCACACCTGGACCTGATAAACCGCTATCGCAGGCAAGCCAGCTCCCACATTTTTGATCCGCATGGTGTCAAGGTGGGCTGTTTTTCAGGCGGCCCGCCGTGTCGATACTCACCACCACCGACAACCCCGGCCGCAGGCGCTCGCTCTCGGCCTGATCCGGGTCCACCGTAATCCGCACCGGCACCCGCTGCGCGATCTTCACAAAGTTGCCGGTGGCGTTATCCGCCTGCAACAGGCTGAACTCCGAGCCGGTCGCCGGGGAAATATGCTGCACCGTGCCGTGAAACTTGCGGTGGTTGAGCGCGTCCACGGTGAACGTCACCGGCTGGCCGACCTGCACATTGTCCATCTGGGTTTCTTTCATATTGGCGATCACCCACAACTGCGGCGGCACCAGCGCCATCAACTGCGCGCCGGAGTTGACGTAGGCACCCAGGCGCACACCGATCTGCCCCAGCTGGCCGTCACGCGGCGCAATGATGCGGGTGTTGGACAGGTCGATACGCGCCAGCTCCACGGCCGCATCGGCACTGGCCACCGCCGCTTCGAGGGAGCCGCGATTGACGATCACGGTTTGCAGGTCCTGACGGGCGATTTCCAGGTTGGCCTGGGCCTGAGCCACCGCCGCGACGGTCTGCGCATTCGCGGCGCGGGTCACGTCCAACTCGCGCTTGGACACTGAACCGTCGCTGATCAACTCTTCATTGCGGCGCAAGTCGGCGGTGCTTTTGCGCGCCTGGGCCTGGCTGTCCACCAGCGCGGCCTGGCGCAGTTTGATGGTGGCTTCGGCGCTGTTGCGCTGCTGCACCACATTGGCCAAGGAGGCTTTCTGCACTGCCAATTGCGCCAGCGCCTGGTCAAGACGCTGCTTGTAGATGCGGTCATCCAGGCGCACCAGCAGGTCGCCGGCCTTGACGTACTGGAAGTCCTGCACCGGCACTTCATACACGTAGCCACTCAATTGAGGGCCGATAATCGTCACTTGGCCGCGCACCAGGGCGTTCTCGGTGGTTTCCACCGCACTGCTGAAGGGTGGCAATTGCCAGGCATACAGCACGATCAACACACCGACGATGGCAATCGCGGCAAAACCCAGCGATGAGATGATGCGCACTCGCAGCGAGCGCGGCTCCGTGACGGTCGAGCCCGGTGGTGGCGTGCCTTCCGGAGTGGAGGCGATGGCGTTGGTCGTGGTCGTGGTGGTGGTTTCGGTCATGAAGTAACGCCGCTGGGTTGAACGGGAGGGGCTGCTGCTTTGGTGGTACTCATCAGCCACAGGCTGCGGGTGAAGATCCAGAGCATGGTGAGGATCGCGATGATCGCGATCAGCATGAATACGTCGTTGTAGGCCATCACATTCGCCTCACGCGTGGCCGCCGTGGCCAGGCTGCGAATGCCCATGAGGTTGCGCAGTTCCGGGTCGGCGATCACGCCGCCATAGGCCGAGCCGCCGCTCTGCACCCGTGCCGCCACGCGTGGGTCCAGCAGGGTCAGGTGTTCGACGATCATGCTGGAGTGGTATTTCTCGCGCACGATCTGGAACGTACCCAGCAACGCCGCGCCAATCAGGCCGCCGAGGTTCTGGCAGATGCCGAACATCACCGAGAAGCTCACCAGGTTGCGCGGGTTGGTCAAAACGTTTTTTGTGCCCAGCACCATGGTTGGCCCCAGGAAGAATGTGCCGCCAAAGCCTAGCAGGAACTGGCTGATATACAGGTTTTGCGGGCGGGTCAGGTTGCTGGAGAAACTGTCCATCACGGAGCCTGTGGCCATCAACGCCAGGGAGATGATCAACGGCATCAGCAGGTGCGCCGGGTTGATCGTCAGCGCGCTGACCACCAGCCCGGCAATCGCCCCGGCCAGCATCACCACGTAGAGGGTGTGCATCTGCTGGTAGCTCATGTTCAACATCTGCATAAAGCCCACCGCACCGGTGGACTGCTCGGACAGCACCATGCGAATCAGCACCACCGCCAGCGCCAGGCGAATCATCGCCCCGCTGCCGAGCCAACGCGTCATCAACATGGGGTTGGCGCGGTTATGCTCAATGGCCAGGCCGGCCATGATCAGCACCAGCGAACAGGCCGAGGCCACGCCGATCCAGGGCGCTTCCAGCCACCAGTCGATACGCCCCAACGACAGCACCGCGCAGAGCAACGCCACGCCGCTGGCAAGGATGGCAAAGGTGAGAAAGTCGAGTTTTTCAAAGGTTTTAAAACGGTCGCCGGGCGGCAGTTTGAGCATGAACACACAGCCCAGGCAGATCAGCGCCATGCCCAGCTCGAACAGGTACAGCCCGCGCCATTCGGCAATTTGCAGCAAGTCTTCGGAGAACAAGCGCGCCAGTGGCAGCGCCAACTGCGCAGTGCCCAAGCCCAGCACCAGAGCTTTGAGCCGCCACTTGGCCGGGAACGCCTGGATCATGTAGTACAAGCCCAACGAACTCAGCGCCGCACCGACCATACCGTGAGCTGCCCGTACTGCAATCGCCGAACTCAAGTCGTTGACGAACAAATGGCCGAAGGTCACCAGCGCATACAGCACCAGAAACACCTCGGTAAACGCCCGCAGGCCGAACTGCTGACGAAACTTCACCAGCAGCAGGTTCATGCACACGTTGGTCATGACGTAAGCAGCCGGCAGCCAGGCCATTTCTGCGGTGGTGGCGCCCAGTGCGCCTTGCAGGTATTGCAGGTTGGCGATCACCAGGGCATTGCCGAGCCCGCCGGTAATTGCCACCAGGATCCCGACCAACGCAAACAGCCAACGCTTGTGCGTAGGGTGCAGCGGCGTCGACGGCGAGCCGGGCAAGCTCGGCCGCTCGTGGGGTTGCCAAGTGTGGGGGGTGTATTTATCCATCGCATGACCTTGATGAGCCGACGTGCAAGGTCGGTAAATCCGTTACTCAGGGACCAGTAAACCTGAGAGGCGTTCATCTTGCCATGTCTCGTGCGGGCACGGTCAAAACTGTGGGGGCGGGCTTGCTCGCTCCCACAATTGACCGCATCCAACCTTAAGCGGATTTGCATGCACTGAAGAACTGCTTTTCTGTGGGAGCTGGCTTGCCTGCGATACAGACACCTCGGTGTGTCAGGTACACCGAGTTGATGCCATCGCAGGCAAGCCAGCTCCCACATTAGACCGAGTATGGCTCTGCTGTTGCTGTTGCTGTTGCTGTTGCTCCGGCCCTTACATCCTTTTCGCTGACGAAGTCAGCGGTCTTTTGATCTGCGCTTGTGATCGTGATCTTGATCTGAAATCGCCCCGTCAAACACGATGGCCGGAATTCGACAGGGATTTGGGGGGTAAACCGGCAGGGATGCCGGTTTAGCCGCGCTGGGCCAAGGATGGCCCATCGCGGCGGCCCCCCAAATCACTGGCGGATTGCGGGCATGCCGAGCCATAGCGAGGCACCGAGTGTTGGGGCGAAGACTTTTTGGTTACTTTTGTGTCTTTATGTACGGACCGGACACATGGTTGACACATGTGCGGGGACATGGTGGACACATTATTGACCATAATCAGGCTTACTAATGTCGATTGTTCGCAAAAAGTGATGGCAGAAATAGACGTCGAACAGACC